>CAMVIC010000007.1 GCA_947167435.1 uncultured Clostridia bacterium
CGGTGAGCGCGTTGAACAGCGTCGTCTTGCCCACGTTGGGCAGACCCACGATACCAAGTTTCATCTATCTTTCCCTCTCCTTTGAAAATCCGGTACGATCTGGGAATCCGGAGATTCCCTCATTTGTCCCTGCCGCACGCTTTGCGTGCATCCGGAGGCCGGGACTGAATCGCTTTGCTCTGTATTTTAACACGATCCTTCTGTTTTCTCAATATGCTTCGGCATCAGAATAATGGGAATCGCACAGTTTTCTCCTGCGGCGCCCACGCCGGTTCAGGACAGGGGCGGCAGCTCGTGAGTATCACAGGATTCCGCGCAGGCGCCGCCAAAACCGGCCATAAGCACAAACGCCCGGAGGTTTTCCGGGCGTTTGCGTATTTTACAGTTCAACCGGCGGTTCGGACTCGGACTCGGATTCGGGCTTGGGCTCCGACTGGGGTTCCGCCCCGGTCCCGGGCTCCGCCGCGTCCGCCGTCTTTTCCGCGCTCTCCGCGGCAGGCTCGCCGTCGGCGGGCCGCTCCTCGCCGCTGGACATGGAAATCTTGCGGGCGGGGCGCTCGATGGTGCTGTCGGCGCGGGCAAGTCTTGCCTGCTTCTCCGACTCGGGCATGAACTCATGGTGCTCAAAGTAGTAATTGAACTGCTCGGCCTCCATGGTCTCGTGCTCCAGCAGATATTCCGCGATGGCCCGCAGCTCGTCGGCGTGCTCGCTGAGAATCTTCTCGCACTGCTCGGCAGCCTTGTCGAAGATGGCCTTGACCTCCTCGTCGATGATGCCGGCGGTCTCTTCGGAATAGCTCTTGGTCTGGCCGAAATCGCGGCCGATGAAGATGGAGTGGCCGGAGGTGTCGTAGGAAATGGGACCCAGCCGGTCGCTCATGCCGTATTTCATGACCATATCCCGGGCCATGGCGCTGGCATGCTGGATATCGCCGGAGGCGCCGGTGGAGATATCGTCCAGGAACAGCTTCTCCGCCGTGCGGCCGCCCAGGGAGACCACGATGTTTTCAAACATCTCCTGCCGGGCCGTGAAGTTTTCCACATCCTCCTGGGGCCGGAACAGGGTGAAGCCGCCGGCAGGGCCGCGGGGGATGATGGTAATGTAGTGAACCGGGTCCACGTGGGGGCAGAACTTGGCCGCCACGGCATGGCCGCTCTCGTGATAGGCGGTCAGGCGGCGGGCCTTCTCGCTCATCTTGCGGCTCTTCTTCTCCGGGCCCATCTGCACCTTCAGGATGGCCTCGTCCATGTCTTCCATGGTGATGAAGCGGTGGCGGCGGCGCACGGCCAGCAATGCCGCCTCGTTCATCAGGTTCTCCAGATCCGCGCCGGCAAAGCCGGGCGTGCCCTTGGCGATGCTGCTCAGGTCCACGTCCTCGGCAAGCTGCTTGTCCCGGGCGTGAATCTTCAGAATGGCCTCGCGGCCCTTGATGTCAGGCAGGCCCACGTACACCTGCCGGTCGAAGCGGCCGGGGCGCAGCAGGGCGTTGTCCAGGATGTCCGCCCGGTTGGTGGCCGCCATGACGATGACGCCCTCGTTGTTGCCAAAGCCGTCCATCTCCACCAGCAGCTGGTTCAGGGTCTGTTCGCGCTCATCATGCCCGCCGCCGAGGCCGGAGCCTCTCTGCCGGCCGACGGCGTCGATCTCGTCGATAAAGATGATGGCCGGAGCCACTTTCTTGGCCTGGTCAAACAAATCGCGCACGCGGCCCGCGCCGACGCCCACGTACAGCTCCACAAAATCGGAGCCGGAGATGGACAGAAACTGGACGTTTGCCTCTCCCGCCACAGCCTTGGCAAGCAGGGTCTTGCCGGTGCCCGGAGGGCCAACCAGCAGCACGCCCTTGGGAATGCGGGCGCCCATGGCGGTATAGGCCTTCGGGTCCTTGAGGAAGTCCACGATCTCGGCCAGCTCTTCCTTTTCCTCGTCGCAGCCGGCCACGTCGTTGAAGGTCTTCTTGTTTTTCTCATCGCTGCCCAGACGGGTACGGGCCTTGCTGAAGCGGGCAACGCCGCCGGCGCCGCCGCCGCCCATCCGGTTCATCATCACATACCAGAGCACCAGCGCGCCGCCCATCAGCAGCACATAGGGCAGGATGCTGGCCCACCAGGGGATGACCACGCCCACGTCGTACTCATAGTTTTCCAGGATACCGGCCTCATACTGCTGCTTGATGATCTCGTGGAAGTCCTCGTAGAACACGGAGAAGCTGTACAGGTCGTAGGTCATCTCCTCCGTGGGCATCAGCTTGTCGCCGGTGCGGACCTCCAGAACGATCTTGTTGGTGGAGGTGCCGGGACGATAGACAAAGGACTGGACCTTCTCATCCTTGAAGAGTTGAACCAGGTCCGAGTAGTTCTCGATCTCGTTGGTATCCGTTTCCCGGGTCATGGTGAAAATCACCGCCACCATGATGACCAGCAGCAGAATGTAGAAGCCCAGATCGCGGGCTCTGTTTCGGTTTGGTTTCAAATACGGTTCACTTCCTCTGCGAAACGGCGCGGGCCGCCTCGGTTAATTGCAATTGATTTGTGTGCTTGAAAGCTGCGCACGAAAGCCCCGGAGCACCTCCGGGCATTCCGTTCGCCGCTGACTGCCGGCGGCCGGTTACTCGTACACCTCAGGCTTGAGGACCCCGATGTAGGGCAGGTTCCGATAGCGCTCGTTATAGTCAAGCCCATAGCCCACCACGAAGGCGTCCGGGATTTCAAAGCAGGAATAGTCGGCGTAAATGTCGGCCTTGCGGCGGGCCGGCTTGTCCATCAGCGTCGCCACCGCGATGGAGGCGGGCTTGCGGACCATGAGATAGTTTTTCAGATAGTTGAGCGTGACGCCGGAGTCCAGGATGTCCTCCACCAGGATCAGGTGACGGCCGCCGATGTCCTCGCTTAGGTCTTTGTTGATCTTCACGGCGCCGGTGGACGTGGTCCCCTTGTAGGAGGACACCGCCATAAAGTCCATGGAGCAGTCCACCTTCACGTGGCGCATCAGGTCCGCCATAAAAATGAAGCAGCCCTTCAGCACGCCGATAAAAATGGGGTCCTTTCCCTCATAGTCCCGCGAGATCTGCATGCCGATCTCGGCCACGTGCTGCTCGATCTCCTCCTCGGAGATCAGAATCCGTTCAATATCCTTTTCCATTGCTTCCCTCACATTGTTTCGATCCGCACGCGGACGCAGGCATCGCCCTGCGCGGGCACCGCCCGCTCCGCCACGGCAAGACCGTATACCGCAAGCAGTCCCCGTTCATCCCGGAACACCGGGGTGCGCCCCCGCTGGGCCAGACTCATGCCAGCCTCGGCAAAGAGCGCCTTCAGGCTCTTGCTGCAGCCCCGGCCCGCAGGCCGGATGCGATCCCCGGATTTTCGGCCGGTGAATGCAATCTTACCACATATATTCTCACTTTTGAAGAGATAAGTTTTGAACAAGTCGTTAATTTCTCCGCCGCAGACGATCTCCTCCGCATACAGCCGAAGTCCCAGTTCCGGCGCCTCCAGCCATTGGCCGGGCACCAGCTCCCGATCGGGGATGGACGGGGCCTCCGCCTCCGGCGCGAAGTACAGCCGCCCCTGCTCCCGCCGGACGCGAAGGCCGGGCACGTCGCAGAAGGCCGGTCCCTCTCCCCGGCACAGGGCAAGCAGCGACTCCACGTGCTCCAGGCTCAGCGCCCGGGGGCAGAGCTGCCGGAACACGCGGGAGGAAATGGCCGGGTGCAGCTCCCGGAGTGCCCGGAGTTCCAGGCTCTCTCCGTCAAAATGCGCCCGGATAAAATCTGCCGCCTGGGCGGAGAGGCAGTCCTCGTCCCGCTCCAGCAGTTTTGAAGTGCGCAGCGCGGAGCGCGAAAAGGCGGGGTTCAGCTCCCGCAGCACGGGCAGGACGCTGTGCCGCAGCCGGTTCCGGCGATACAGGTCGCCGGCGTTGCTGCTGTCCTCCACATGGGGCAGCCCCTCCCGGGCCAGATAATCCTCAATCTGCTGCCGGGTAAGGCTCAGCAGCGGGCGGACGATGTTCCCCCGCCGCTCCGGGATACCCCGGAGTCCCGCGGTTCCGGCGCCCCGGCACAGGTTCAGCAGCAGGGTCTCCGCGTTGTCGTCCGCATTGTGGGCGGTGGCAATCCAGCGGCAGTCCAGCGCCTCGGCGCTGCGCTGCAGAAAGTCATAGCGCAGGGTACGCGCCGCCTCTTCAATGCCCATGCCCATGGACGCCGCAAAGCCCGCCGCATCCCCGTGTTCTGTGACGCAGGGGATCCCCCGCCGGGCGCAAAAGCTCTCTACAAAGGCCGCATCCCGCAGGCTCTCTTCGCCCCGAAGGCCATGCTCATAGTGAGCGGCCAGCACCTCCAGCCCCAGGGCCTCCTGCCGCTGCCACAGCAGATGCAGCAGGCACATGGAATCCGCTCCGCCGGAGACGGCGCAGAGCACCCGCCCGCCGCCGGGAAAGCAGGCGGCCAGGTCCGGCATGTCAGAATTCATCGTCATGACGGCGTTCCACGGAGCCGAAGGAGGTATACTCGCCCAGCCAGCGCAGTTCCACCGTGCCGGTCTGACCCTTGCGGTTTTTCAGCACGATGGCCTCGGCCAGGTTCGGGTCTTCGCATTCCTTATTATAATATCCGTCCCGGTACAGTCCGATCACCACGTCCGCGTCCTGCTCGATGGAGCCGGACTCACGCAGGTCGGACAGCAGCGGACGCTTGTCCGTTCTGGATTCGTTGGCACGGGACAGCTGGGAGGCGCAGACCACCGGTACGTTCAGCTCCTTGGCCATGATTTTCAGCATGCGGCTGATGTCGCTGACCGCCTGGGTGCGGCTCTCGTTGGACCAGTTGTGCCCGCTGCCGGAGGACTGCATCAGCTGCAGATAGTCGATGCAGACCATGCCCAGGTTATTGAGTCTTCGGCACTGGGCGTTCATGTCCGCCACCGAAAGGGTGGGGTTATCGTCGATGCGGATGTCGGTGGCGCTCAGGGTCTGGGCGGCGTCCGCCACGCTGCGCCACTGCTGGTCCGTCAGCTGCCCGGTCAGCAGATTCTGCAGCGGCACCAGGGCGGCCCTGGACAGCAGACGCAGCACCAGCTGCTCCCGGCTCATCTCCAGGGAGAAGACGGCCACGGTTTTGCCCTGTGTCAGCCCCACGTGCAGCGCCATGTTCAGCGCGATACTGGTTTTGCCCATGCCGGGGCGGCCCGCCACCAGCACAAGCTCGGAGGCGTTCAGGCCCAGAATGGTCCGGTCCAGATCGGGAAAGCCGGTGGGCAGGCCGGGGAACTTGTTGCCCGAGGCCGCAGCAGCGTTCATCTCGTCGAACACCGTCTGCACCACGGCGGACACCGGGGTCAGTCCCCCCACGTTCCGGCCCTGGCGCAGGGCGTAGATTTTCCGCTCCGCCGCCTCCAGCAGCACCTCGGCCTCGCCGGAGCCCTCGCCGATCATATTGTTGATCTCGTCCGCAGCCTCACCCAGCCGGCGCAGCAGAGCCCGGTCCCGGACAATGGCCGCGTATTCCAGCACGTTTGCCGCCGTGGGCGTCAGCGTCATGACCTCGGCCATGTAGTTCTCACAGCCCTCGTCCCACACGCCCCGGACCTTCATCTGGTCCAGTACGGTCACCGGGTCTACGGTCTGCCCGTAGGAGAACATGGCATACATGGTCTCGTAAATGTCCCGGTTGCGCTTGCTGTAAAATTCGTCGGCCTTCAGCTTCTCCAGCACCGCAGGCACACACCTGGGGTCGATGAGCATAGAGCCGATTACGGCCCGTTCCGCTTCTGCGGAGTGGGGCACTTTTCTGCCCAGCAATTCGTCCATTGCGACGGTTCCTTTCCGGCCCCGGCAAAGCCGGGACAGTACATAGTGCGTAGTTCGCAGTCCTCTGTGCTTCGCGCCTGAGCACCAGGCACGATGCACGAAGCACTATTTTTCTTCCACGACCAGCAGATTGATGCTGCCGCTGACCTCATAGCCCAGCTTGGCCTTTACGGTGTAGCTGCCGAAGGTCTTGATGGGGTCGCCCTGGACGATCTTGTTCTTCTCAATGTCGATGTCAAACTGCTCCTTGAGCGCCTTGCTGATGGCCTCGCTGGTCACCGCACCGAACAGCTTGCCGCCGGCGCCGGCCTTGGCCCGCACGATCACCTGCACGCCCTCCAGCCGCTTGGCGTTGGCCTCCGCCTCCGCCTTTTCCCTGGCCATCTGGGCAGCCTTTGCCTTCTCCTTGAGCTTCATGGCGTTGATGTTGTCGGCCGTGGCCTCGGTGGCCAGACCTCTGGGAATCAGATAGTTGCGGGCGTAACCGATGGAGACTTCCTTCATCTCGCCCTTCTTGCCCTGCCCGCGCACGTCGGTGTTGAAAATAACCTTCATTGTTGTCTTCTCCTTCTATCTGCCAGCTACTGGCAACTAATTACTGATACCTGACGCGCTCACGCGTCGTAATACTCGTCGATGGCCTGGAAAATCTTTTTGCGCGCCTCCTCCAGGCTGGTCTCGTTGAACTGTACCGCCGCGGCGCTGCGGTTGCCGCCGCCGCCCAGCTTCTCCATCAGGATCTGCACGTTCAGCTCGCCGATGCTGCGGGCGGAGGCAAACACGCCGCCCTTCCCGTCCGGAGATGCCACCACGGAGGCATCCACCCCCGAGATGTTCAGCAGCTCGTCTGCGGCCTGGGCCGCCACCACCCGGTCCTGGGGCTCCTCCGGCGTGGCCACCGCCACCTTCCGGTACAGCTCCGCGCTCTGCATGATCTTGTACCGGGCCACAGTATTGTCCATATCCGTCTGGAAGAGCTTTTTCACTTCCACCGTGTCGGCCCCGGCCCGGCGGAGAAAGGCCGCCGCGTCAAAGGTCCGCTCCCCGGTGCGCAGGGAGAAGCTCTTGGTATCCAGCACGATGCCGGCAAGCAGCCCGTCCGCCTCGCAGCGGAGCAGATCGCCGGCCTCGCCCACCTCCTGGAGGATCTCCGTCACCAGCTCGCTGGCGGAGGAGGCATAGGGCTCGATAAAGCCCAGGGCGGCGTTTTGAATGTATGTGGCGGAGACCCGGTGGTGGTCGATGACCGCCACCCGGCTGCACAGCGCCAGCAGCTCCGGGTCCTCCACCCGGTCGGGCCGGTTGGTGTCCACGATCATCAGAAGCGTCCGCCCGTCGGCCAGCTCCCGGGCCTCCTGCCCGCTCACCAGGATGCCGTCGTACTCCGGTTCCGCCTCCAGCCGCTGAATCAGCGGGCCCACCGCGTTGCGCTCCCGGTCGATCACCACGTTTGCCCGCCGGCCGAACTTCCTGGCCAGCGCCACCGCGCCTACCGCCGCGCCCAGCGCGTCCAGGTCCGCATAGCGGTGACCCATCACCAGAACCCGGGAGGAATCCCGCACCAGTTCCGACAGGGTGTTGGCCATAACACGGGAGCGAACCTTGGTGCGTTTTTCCACCTCGGTGCCCCGGCCGCCGTAAAACTCGAAGCCCAGCCGGTTTTTGATCACCGCCTGGTCGCCGCCCCGGGAGAGCGCCAGCTCCGTGGCCACGTCCGCAAACTGCAGGCCCTCTCCGAAGCTGCCCGCGTCCGCCCCCAGGCCGATGCTGATGGAGGCGACGACGCCGTTGGGACTCTCCACCTGGTGCAGCTGCTCCACAATGCGGAAGCGGTCCTGCTTCATTTTGTCCAGGTCCTGTTTCTCGAAGACCACAAGATACCGGTCTCTGTCATAGCGGCGGAGAATGCCGTTGTAGCTGCCCACCCACTGGCTGAGCTTGTCCTCGATGCTGTCGCGCAGCTCGTTCTTCACCCGCTCGGTCTGGTTGCGGGCCAGCTCGTCCAGGTTGTCCAGCACCACGACGCCCGGCACCGGACGAGTCTGCTCGTAGCGGATGCGCATGTCGTCATATTCGGTCACGTCCACCCAGTAGGTGATGCCCATGACCGCGTCGTCATCGCCGCTGTCTTCCTTCTCCGAATGGATCAGGTTGCCGTGGAGCTGGTACTTGCGCCCGTTGAGCGTCAGCAGCTCCGGATAGCGGCCCAGCCCCTCTACGAGCCAGCGGCCGGAAAACTGCGGCACCAGGTCCGTGATGGTGGCGCCCATCCGGCTGCCCTTTTTGCCGCACATTTCAAAGAACATCTCGTTGCCCCAGACGATGCCCGCGTCGTGAAGCCGGAACACCGCGATGGGCAGCGGGAAATGCATGAGGGTGCTGTTTTTGGCGCTCTCCGTCTCGTAAGCCACCGACTCGATATAGGCCGTCAGCTGCTTCTGGTGGATGCGCCGCGCGATCAGGGAATAGACCAGCAGGATGAGGATGACCCCCGCCTCCGCCGCTGCCAGATAGTACATCCGAAAGTACAGAGACGCCAGGGCAAAGGCCACCATGAAAAACAGATAAACGCCCGCGCCCAGCTGGGGCAGCCGCTTTTTCCCGCCGTTTTCCTTCATCGCTTCCACCTCCTTTTTGCGTTTTTCCGAAATACCGCCTGCCCGGCGGCCGTCTGCCGTTGAAATTCTGTTCAAGGGATAGTTTCCTATCATTAGATTATATCAAATTCATTTTCCTTTTACAACAGTAATTTCCGGGCGCCTGTGTGATGTTCCGTATCTATTGTCAAAGCCGGGCTTAGATGGTACAATTCCGTCAGAACCAAATTCAGGGAGGTGCATCCAATGCCAAATGTTGAAAAAGCCATTCGCAATCTGAAGCTGCGCGGCTTCAGCGTACAGCATTTCGCCACCGGGGCCGAGGCCGCCGCCTATCTGAACGAACAGATCGACGGCACCAGCGTGGGCATCGGCGGGTGCAAAACCGCCGATCAGCTGGGCCTTTACGATTCTCTCAGCAAGCACAACCAGGTCTACTGGCACTGGCGCGTGCCCGGACCGGAGACGCTGGAAAAGGCCAACGCCGCAGCAGTTTACATAACAAGCGCCAATGCCATGACCGAGGGCGGCGAGATTCTGAACATCGACGGCCGGGGCAACCGTCTGGCCGGTCAGGTCTTCGGCAACAAGAAGCTCTACGTCGTGGCCGGGGTAAACAAGCTGTGTCCCGACTTCGAGTCCGCCCTCCATCGGGCCCGGAACACCGCCGCCGTGGAAAACTGCAAGCGCTTTCCCAACAAGCCCCCCTGCCAGATCGACGATCAGTGCCACGACTGCCGCTCGCCGGAGCGCATCTGCCGGGCGCTGCTGGTGCTGTGGATGCCGATGATGGACATGGAGTGCGAAGTGATCCTGATCGATGAGGCGCTGGGTATGTGAGGTTGACATAATATGGTTCGTAGAAGCAATGAAAAGACCGTAGAGGTCAAGAAGATGTTTGACGGCGACGGCCAGGTGGTGCTCAACCACATTCTCAACGGCGCGGCCGAGATGTACGGCAAGGGGCGGGTCTTTTCCCTGGCGCATCTGGAGCCGGGCTGTGAGATCGGCTGGCACGTGCACCAGGGCGACGGAGAGACCTATTTCATCGTCCGGGGCCGGGGCCTGTACAACGACAACGGCCGGACCGTGGAGGTGGGCCCCGGAGACGTGACCTTTGTGGACGCCGGGGAGGGCCATTCCCTGCGCTGCCTGGGTGACGAACCCCTGGAGGCCGTGGCGCTGATTCTGTATAAAGACTGATTCTTACAAAGTCTTATAAAAAGCCGCAGGGGCAGGCCCCTGCGGCTTTTCATCTTTCAGCTTATGTTTTCAGGAGGCGGGTCATCCACGGGCTTCTCCCCTGCGCAGTGCCAATTCCGCATTTCCCTCAGCCCGCCTGGATGCGGGCGTTGTAGAAGGAAGTGGTCCAGGAGATGGTAAACTCGTTGGCCACCCGGGACTGCAGTGCCAGGGCGTCAAAGGTCTCCGGCTCGTCAAAATCGAACTGATAGGTCACGGTCTGGTTTTTTGAGCCCTCGGCAATGGAGAATTCCCCGATGTGGGCCCAGTTGCCCTGTTCGTCCCGGGCATAGAGGTACCAGCTGCCCCAGGGATAGCCGGTGTAGTCGGTGAGGGTGAAGTCCATGGTCAGGGTTACGCAGTCGTAAACGATGCTGTCCAGCAGGAAGGCGTGGGTCCACTGATTGCCCCGGATGTAGTAATTTTCCTCGCTCCAGTGTCCGCTGAGGGTGCCCAGGTTATAGCCGAAATCCTCGTCCCGTCCGGCGGAAGAGCCGCCGGGCCGCACGGTAGTCCAGCCGCTGCCGCTGCCATTGCCGGCGGGACCGGGCCCGTCAATCGGCATGTCGTTAACGCGCACATTGCTCAGCACATAGGCCATGTCGGACTTCTGGGCGGCGGTGATGGTCACGTCGCTTTCCAGGCGGAAGTCCAGCATGACGCCCTCGGCGATCATCTCATACAGCAGCTGGTCGCCCCAGTCGAAGGTGAGGACCTGATTGCTGCCGAAGGTCTCCAGCTTCACCACCGCATCGGTGTTGCCGTTTTGCATTTTGCGCAGCAGCTCACTGCGCTCGGAGGCACTGGCGGCGTTCAGATCCCAGACGCTGGTGCTGATGTTGTCGGTGATGAGCTCCAGATAGAACAGGCCGTCCCCCGGCGTCTGACACAGCAGGTGCAGTTCGTTTTCCACCATGAAATCAATCATGTCAGAGGCGGTGGGGAAATAGTCCTGATAACGGCTCACGTTCTGAAAGTCCTCCTGCTGGCCGTAGTAGTCCTGTCCGAAGACCTTCCAGCCATAGGGGAAGCAGAGGTTGATGTCCATCCCCTGGGAGTGGAGCAGCAGCGCGTCGTCCCGCAGGACGGTGACGGTGTCCGCCTCATCGGAGGCGGCGAAGGCGGCGGGCGCGGCAAGACTCATGACGAAAAGCAGCGCCAGGGCCAGGCTCAGGCATTTTTTCATTTTGTTCCTCCTTTTCTGTTTTGGTTTTGTCAGCAAAAGCGGCGCAGCAGCCCCCGCTCATAGCGGGGGTGACTGCGCCGGGCATGTTTATCGGACGTTGCTCAGATAGCCGTCCCAGGTATAGGTGTCGGTAGTCCGGTTGTGGGGCAGGACCACAAAGGCGTCAACGGTGGACGCCTTGTCCAGGTAGACCTGGATGCTGTAAGCCTCATTCTCCCGGGGGATGTCAAAGGTGCCGTACTTGATCCAGCCGCCGTTGACCCGGATGTACAGGTCGTGATTGCCCAGCTTGCCGCTGGCGTCGCTGTAACCGTAGTTGAAAGTGAAGGAGCGGCAGTTGTAGAGGGTATAGTCCGGCACGCAGATGGGCCAGGTCCAGGAGCCGATGCTCTTGCTGTCGTTGCCGGAATAGAGCTCCACCACCTCGCCGGAGGGCCGGGAGGACAGGCTGCCCGAGCCGGTGACGGAGGAGGAATAGGAACTGCTGCGGCTGCCGGTGGTCTTGATCTCGTCCACAAACACATACCAGGTAAAGTAGTTCTCGTTCCGGTGCTCCGGCAGGACCATGAAGCCCTCCACGCTGCTGGGCTTGTCGAAATACACCCGCAGGGTGAAGTATTCGCCTTCCCGTGGCACGTTGAAGCTGCCGTACTTGATCCAGCCGCCGTTGACCAGAATGTACAGGTCCTGGTTGCCCAGCTTTCCGCTGGCGTCGCTGTAGCCGTAATGGAACAGGAGCGACGTGCAGTCTGTGATCCGGGTCTCAGGATACAGAATGGGCCAGCCCCAGGAGCCGATCCATTTCTGGTCGCCGTTGGAATACAGGTTCACCGCGTCGTCCGCCCCTGTGGCATTGGCAAAGGAATTGGAGGTGCCGGAGGGCGTGGTGGTGCTGTTGGAACTGCTGCGGGTGCTGCTGCCGATGACGTTATCCACATAGCAGTCGTAGCTGTAGCTCTGGGTGGTGCGGTTCTCGGGCACCACGGCAAAGGCCCCCACGCTGCTGGCCTTGCTGAAGGACACCCGGATGCTGTAATACTCGCCCTCGTAGGGCACGTTGAAGGTACCGTACTTGATCCAGCCGCCGTTGACCTGGATGTACAGGTCATGATTTCCCAGCCGTCCGGAGGCGCTGCTGTACCCATAGTAAAATTCCAATCCGGTGCAGTTTGTGATGCTGCTCTCCGGATAAAGGACGGGCACCCCCCAGGAGCCGATCCATTTCTGGTCGCCGTTGGTGTAGAGTGCGATCTCGCCGCTGTCGGCCAGGGCCATGGGCGCAAGGCTCAGCAGCAGGACCAGTGTCAGAACAAAGGCCAGTGTCTTTTTCATGGGTCCTCTCCCTTTCTCGTTTTTTTCCGGATTTACGCTGCTTTAATTGTACCATTCCCTGCCGCCGGCTGTCAACGAGACGCAGCGAGCAGAAAGCGAAAAAGGAGAACTTTTTCATGCCGGGTTGCTATCTTCCTTGGTATAACGCTGCATCCGCGCCCGCGACTGCGGGCACAGCGGGCGTATGCCCGCGCCGGGCGATTCCGCCCGGCGGATGCGATGTTGCACCTTTGTTCCGCGGCTGCCGCAGACGCGGCAGCCGCGACTGCAAATTTCCTCCCGAAATTTACAGGCCGCGCGGTTGACACCGCGCGGAACATTCGGTATAATAAATCGGACATGCTGTAACTCTTTTTGCAGTACAAATGTTTCTTGACTATATACTTGACAGAGAGGAAGCAACACATGGAAACCAAAAACATTCGCAACATCGCCCTCCTCGGCCACGGCAACAGCGGCAAAACCAGCCTTGCCGAGAGCATGCTCTTCGTCACCGGCGCCCTTGACCGTATGGGCAAGGTCAGCGACGGCAACACCGTCTGCGACTATGACGCAGAAGAGATCAAGCGCCAGATCACCATCGCCGCTTCTGTGGCTCCCGTCAGCTTCGGCGGCGCGAAAATCAACGTTCTGGACTGCCCGGGCTACTTCGACTTCGTGGGCGAGGTTCTCTGCGCCCTGCGCGCGGTTGAGGCCGGCTTCATCCTGGTCTCCGCCAAGGACGGCATCTCCGTTGGTGCCGAGCGCAGCTGGAAATATCTGAAGGCTGCCAATCTGCCCACCGCCTTCGTCGTGTCCAAGGCTGACGAGGAGCACGGCGACTACTTCGCCGTGGTAGAGGCCCTGCGCGCCAAGTACGGCAGCATCGTGGCCCCCGTCACCATCCCCACCTCCGACGGCAAGGGCGTCATCGACCTGGTGCACAACGTGTGCTACACCACCAACGGCGCCAAGACCGTCAAGGGTGCCGTTCCCGCAGCCGACGCCGGCCATGTGGAAGACCTGCGCATGGAGCTGATGGAGACCGCCGCCGGCGCCACCGAGGAACTCATGGAGAAGTTCTTCGAGACCATGGAGCTGGATGAGGCCGACATGGTCGCCGGCATCAAGGCCGGCATGAAGGACCGGAGCGTCGTCCCCGTCTTCGCCAGCGCCGCCATGCAGAACATCGGCACCGACGCCCTGCTGCAGGGCATCGTGGACTACGTTCCCAATCCCGCCGAGATGGACGGCATCGATCCCGCCGGTCCCGTGCTGGGCTTCGTGTTCAAGACCGTGTCCGACCAGTTCGGCAAGTACAGCTTTGTCAAGGTCATGAAGGGCACCATCACCTCCGACCTGTCCCTGCGCAACGTGCGCGCCTCCAGCACCGATAAGCTGGGCCGCCTGTACACCGCCTGCGGCAAGAAGATGACCGAGGTCAAGGACGCCTGCTGCGGCGACATCGTGGCCATCGGCAAGATGGACTGGAAGACCGGCGACACCGTGTGCGATCCCAAGAACGAGGTTGAGCTGCCCGCCATCGAGATTCCCGAGCCCTGCTACAGCGTGGCCATCGCCCCCAAGACCAAGGGCCAGGACGACAAGGTTGCGACCGGCCTTGCCCGTCTGAACGAGGAAGACATCTCCTTCACTCTGGTCAACAACGCCGAGACCCACCAGATGGTCATCTCCGGCGCCGGCGACATTCAGGTGGACGTGCTGTGCGCCAAGCTCAAGAGCCGCTTCGGCGTGGACACCGAGCTGATGCCCGCCCGCGTGGCCTACCGCGAGAAGATCAAGGGCAAAGTGGAGGCCCACGGCCGCCACAAGAAGCAGTCCGGCGGCTCCGGCCAGTTCGGTGACGTGTGGATCCGCTTCGAGCCTCAGGAGGAGCAGGACGAGATGATCTTCGCCGAGGAGGTCTTCGGCGGCTCCGTTCCCAAGAACTTCTTCCCCTCTGTGGAAAAGGGTCTGCGCAACGCCGTGGTCAAGGGCGTTCTGGCCGGCTACCCGCTGGTTGGCCTGAAGGCCACCCTGTACGACGGTTCCTACCACCCCGTCGACTCCAACGATATGGCCTTCCAGACCGCTGCGCGTCTTGCCTACCAGGACGGCATCCCCAAGGCCAAGCCCACCATTCTGGAGCCCATCGGCCTGCTGAAGGTCACCATTCCCGACGCGAATCTGGGCGATATCATGTCTGATATCAGTTCCAAGCGCCGCGGTACCGTGCTGGGCATGAACGCCGAGGACGGCATGCAGATCGTGGAGGCTGAGGTCCCCATGGCCGAGATGGGATCCTACACCATCGACCTGCGCTCCATGACCCAGGGCCGCGGTTCCTTCACCCTCAAGTTCGTGCGTTACGAGGAGGCCCCCGGCAACGTGCAGCAGAAGGTCATTGAAGAGGCCAAGGCGCTGGAAGAGAAGGAATAATCCCATAAACACGTCCGATGCAGCGTCTCAGCAATGAGGCGCTGTATCGGCAATCGGGCATATGAGCCGTGCGGCAGAGGGGAGTGTGCTCAACATGCGCGGCAAGTGGAATCTTATGAAGAATATCGGCTGGGCATTCTGCATCGGTCTGAGCTTTCTTGCCCTGTTCATCGGCCTCATTGTGGCGGGCTTCACCCGCTATGAGGGACCGCTGGAGCGGGGCGGCGTTCAGCTGAGCGGCCAAAAGGCCGAGAGCGTCGTGATTGCCGCCACTCCCGCGCCCGCCGCTCCCGACGGAACGGGCGAGCTGCTCACCGTACCGGAGACCGCCGACGCCGGCCAGGCCTATATCGATTCCCTCACCTTCCTGTGCGACGGCGCGATCATCGGCCTTCGGGACTACGCTCTGCTCTCCGGCGGCGCCGAGAGCCAGCAGATCTGGGCCACCCGCGCCGGCAACGTACCCGCGGACAGTCTGGCCAGCTTCACCATCATCTACCCGGGCGACGGTTCCATTGTCACCCCTGCCTCCGCGGCCATGATCACCAAGCCCTCCCGCCTGGTGATCACCCTCAGCAGCGACTCTCTGGCCGACACGGACCAGGACCGCTTCATCGCGGATTACACCAGCCTGGTGAAGGAGATCCGCAGCTACAGCCCCGACACCGTCATCATTCTCTGCTCCCTCACCGGCGTGACGCCCAGCTACAACGGCGCGGACGGGTTGAACAACCTGGCCATCCAGAACGCCAACGAGTGGATCCAGCAGGTCTGCCTGAACACGGGCTCCTACTACGCGGACACCGCCTCCGCCGTATGCGACAGCAGCAGCGGACTGATGAGCGAGTATGCCTCCGCCAACGGCAAGACCATCAACTCGGCGGGTCTGGCAAAGATTCTGGATTATCTTCGCTCTCATGCGGTTTAAGTCGGAAACAGTACCAATCATGCGGCAATGAAAACTTGCCGCATAATTTATACCGGGAAGTAATATTACATAATATTATTTTATAAAAGGAGGTTCCAAAATGAAAAAATTTCTCGCACTGCTGCTGGCCCTGCTGATGCTGGGCAGCTGCACGGCCTTTGCCGAAGGGGCGAAGGTTTTCTCCATCTCCGATCCGGTTATCCATGTGGAAAATGAAACCGGTCCCGTGGATGTGGATCTGGCCGGGCTTCAGCTCTGCTTCGGTCCTCTCCCCGGCGAACAGCAGGGTCTGCTGCTGAACATCTTCGGCAACGACGAGCTGCTGTTTCGCGCCCAGTTCCGCCAGGACGGCCAGCAGCTGATTTTCACTGCGGACGGTCTGAGCCACAGCTATTCCCTTCCTGTCAGCGGCATCTCCGGTGGGGCAGCCGCCTCTTCCCCGTCCTTTGACGTGACCCCGATTCTGGATATCCTCACCCAGGAGGCCCAGATCAACTATGAGGCGGACGGCATCCACTTCACCCTGCCCTACACGGGCGTACTGAACGTGGCCGATGAGCTTCTCAACCAGCTGCCCGCCGGCTCCCAGGAGAGCGTACAGGAGGCGCGCACAAAGCTGGCGCAGATGCGTGAGACCCAGTCCGGTCCCACCATCTCCGGCATCCTGCAGCCCACGGACAGCGGCTTCCACGCTGAGGCCGGCGTCTACATGGTGCAGAACGGCGTGCAGGCCGAGACGGCCAAATTCGCCCTGCGTCTGAACTACTCCGCCGATGAGACCGAGGGCCTCTTCTCCGGCGAGATGGAGAGCGAGGGCAAGCTGGTCGCCCGTCTTGAGGGCGTGAGCAACACCGGTGCCGCCAGCAGCACCGTCCGGGCCACCCTTTCGCTGGATCCCGACGGAACGGGCCAGCTGCAGCCCACCCTGGTTCTGGACGCCGAAAGCAGCGTCGAGGATCTGGACGTTGTGGTCAGCGCCGACGTGTCCGGTGACGGCAGCTTTGTCCCCGTGGCCACGCTGGACGTGCACAAGGGCGATCCCTTCACGCTGGCCCTGAACGTTCTGGACCAGGTCACGGTGAACATGAACAAGACCGGCGATACCTTCAACATGGATATGAACGCCATGAACAGCTTCGCCCTGAATGTCCAGGCCGGCAAGAACGACCTGAACGCCGTTTTCTCCATGCCCCTGTCCGAGGGTGCCAATCCCTTCCCCATCGCAAACCTTTCCGCCCACTGGGATGACGCCGGTGTCCAGGCGGAGGTGAACGCCGCCGGTGTGTTCGTTCTGTCCTTCGCCTATGACAAGGCCAGCCACATGATGAACCTGAGCGGCACCATCACCGGCACCAGCTTCAGCGTGGACGCCAGGGCCGAATCGGTGGAGAAGGAGCTGACGGCCTGCGACGGCGAGGGTCCGGTTCTCTCCTTCAACGATCTGACCGACGAGGAGAAGGAAGCGATGAAGAACGAGCTGGTGGAGGGGCTGACCCCGGTACTCCAGTTCATCTCCCCCGCCCTGCCCGCATAAAAGTAAGTCCGATAACGCAATATCCCATATATAAAAAGGTCCTCCCATCCGGGAGGACCTTTCAAGCTGTCGACAAAGTGTCGACAGCTTGAAACGCAAAAATGGGAACTACCGAAAAAGTTCCCATTTTTGCATGGATCGGACGTGAAGGGGGACTCCCCGTCCC
>CAMVIC010000008.1 GCA_947167435.1 uncultured Clostridia bacterium
GCCCGTACTCCGAGTTCGGCGATCTGCTGACCATGCGTCTGAGCCAGTTCACCGGTGCCGGCTACGGCATCCCCTCCATCCGCAACAAGAGCCAGACCGTGTTCACAAACCACGCCTGGGGCTCCGCTTTCCGCGCCTACGGTTCTCCTCAGTCCTACATGGGCTCTGAGATTGCCATCGACTGCCTGGCCGCCAAGATGGGTATTGATCCCTTCGAAATGCGCGCCATGAACTGCTATAAGGAATCCGAAGGAACCACCATTCCCACCGGTTATCCTCCTGAGGTCTATTGCGAAGAGGCCCTGTTTGACAAGGCCCGCCCGCTGTATGAGGCCGGAAAGAAGAGAGTGGCCGAGAAGAACGCCGCTTCCGACGGTCGTTACAAGTACGGCATCGGCGTGTCCCTTGGTGTTTACGGCTGCGGCCTGGACGGCGTGGACAGCTCCTCTGCCTGCGCAGAGCTGAACCCCGACGGTACCGTCACCATGTACGCCGCCTGGGAGGATCACGGTCAGGGCGCCGATATGGGCGTGCTTGTCTCTGCTCATGAGACTCTGCGTCAGGCCGGCATCAAGCCCGAGCAGATTCGCCTTGTGATGAACGACACCAAGATCACCCCCAATGCCGGCCCCGCCGGCGGCTCCCGCAGCCAGGTCATGAGCGGCAATGCCTGCCGTCTGGCGGCTGAGAACCTGCTGTCCGAGATGAAGAAGGACGACGGCACCTACCGCACTTACGAGGAAATGGTTGCCGACGGCAAGAAGCTGAAGGTCGAGGGCAACTGGGTTACCACCTTCTGCGCCGACCACCCGATCGACCAGGATACCGCACAGGGCGAGCCCTTTGCCACTTACATGTACACCATCTTCCTGCCAGAGGTCTGTGTGGACACCCAGACCGGCAAGGTCAAGGTGGAGAAGTTCACCGCCGTTGCGGACGTGGGTACCATCATGAACAAGCTTCTGGTGGACGGCAACTTCTACGGCGGCTTGGTGCAGGGCATCGGCCTGGCCCTCAGCGAAGACTTTGAGGACCTCAGCAAGCATACCAGCCTCCTGAAGTGCGGAATTCCGTACCCCAACGACGTTCCGGATGACATCGAGCTGCATTACAACGAGACCTACCGTCCCAACGGCCCCTACGGTGCCGCCGGCTGCGGCGAGGCTCCGCTGGATGCTCCGCACCCGGCCATCCTCAACGCCATCTACAACGCCACCGGCGCCCGCATTACCCGCATCCCGGCCCGCCCGGAGAAGGTGCTTGCCGCGCTGAAGGCACTGGAAGAATAAGCTTTTCAACGTAAAAACGCAATGGTATAATGGGGATGTGGCATTTCGCCACATCCCCAGTTTTCACAGAGGAGGCGCAGCAATGCCACAGATTCAGGAACGGGGATCAACCCATGTATATAAGGTAAACAAGATCTCACGGGAGGAGATCGAGGGGATGGTATCGCTCTGCGTCCATGAGCAGCCGCCCTTCTGCAACGCCGCCTGCCCTCTGAAGCTGGACACCCGCGCCATGCTCGGCGCGGTCGCGTCCGGAGATTTCAGAAAAGCCCTGCAGCTTTATGAGAAAATTTCGCCATTTCCGTTGATCCTGTCACAGGGCTGCGAAGCGCCCTGCGAGACAAAGTGCCGCCTTTGCGAGATTGGGGACGGAGTGGCTGTGCGCGCGGTAGAGGCGGCTGTGGCCCGTTACGGTGAGGCATCCCGGGGCGGCAGCGTCTTTCGCACCACAAAGCGCAAAACCGTGGCGATTTTCGGGTCCGGTCTCTTTACACTGCTTCTGGCAGGAGAACTGGAAAAAAAGGCCTATCCGCTGACCGTTTTCTGCGAGCAGGAGAGCCTGGAGACTTATCTGTGTGCCGCCGCACCATTCCTTGACGAGGAGGCTTTCGCCCTGGAATTGAAGCGGCTGCGGCGCAAAGAGATTCAATTTGAATTTGACAGCCGGATTGACCGCATTTTCCTGGAGGATATACGGGGAAGATTTGACGTTCTTTGCGCCTCCGAAACCGTTATGCACGCGGCCTTTCCAGAGGCAGCGTGGGAAGAGGCCATCCTATTCAGCCGGCAGGAGCAGATGGTTACAGCTCCGGAAGCGGGCGTCATGGCAACGGCGCTCAACGCAAAGAAGGCCGCGCTGACAGTAGACAGGCTTGCGCAGAACCTGGATCCGTATAACAGCCGCGGACAGGAGGGCGCCTGCGAAAGCAGGCTCTATACCGATCTGAGTCAGGCCGAAAAGAGAGTACGTGTCCCGATGACCGGCGCTTTCTACAGCAGGGAAGAGGCGGCGGCGGAAGCAGGCCGCTGCATCCAGTGCAGCTGTGAGGAATGCCTGAAAAGCTGTGCGTATCTGGCCCATTATAAAAAATATCCAGGTCTTCTCGCCAAGGAGATCTACAATAATACCCAGATCATAATGGGCGATCACCAGATGAACAAACCCATGAACAGCTGTTCTCTCTGCGGACAGTGTACTGTGGTCTGTCCAAGCGGATTCGATATGGCTCATGTCTGTCATGTTTCAAGGCAGAACATGGTTTCAACGGATAAGATGCCTCTGGCGCCTCATGAGTTTGCTCTGCTGGACATGCTGTTTTCCAACGGTGATGCCTTCCTGTGCCGACCCCAGCCGGGCTATGAAAGGTGCAAATATGTCTTTTTCCCAGGCTGCCAGGCGGCAGCCATCGCGCCGGAGACGGTAGAAGCCGCCTATCTGGATCTGTGCCGGCGCCTGGACGGCGGTGTTGCCTTGTCGCTGGGCTGCTGCGGCGCCATCTGCGATTGGGCCGGGCGGTATGAGATGTACGATCAGACCCGGGAATTCCTTGACAGGGAACTGGGCAAGCTGGGGGACCCGATCATCATTGCCGGCTGTCCCAGCTGCCGGAAGGAACTGAACGGGCAGGGACACGATGGCATTCTCGGCATCTGGGACGTTTTGCTTCAGATCGGGCTGCCGGAAGGCGCGCGGAAGCTCGAACGCCCTATGGCCCTGCATGACGCCTGCGGCGCACGGGGCGACGAACAGACGCAATCCGCCATACGCCGGATTGCCCGGCAGCTGGGCTGTACGCTGGAGGATACGCCCTACAGCGGCGACCGTTCACCATGCTGCGGCTACGGCGGCCTGACCGCCTATGCAAACCGGGAACTGGCGGCAGAGATGACCGAAAAGTGCCTGGAACGGTCGGATGCGCCCTATCTCTCTTACTGCATGGCCTGCAGGGACCGATTCGCCCGACAGGGGAGGGAGTCCCGTCATCTGCTGGAGCTGGTCTATGGCACCGACGCGGGCGCCCCGCCGGACATCAGCGAGAAGCGATGGAATCGGCTGACCCTGAAAAACAAACTGCTGCGTGAGCTTTGGCTGGAGGAGCCCATGGAAAAGAAGCTGGACTTTGAACTGCAATATACCGACGAGGCAAGACGGATGATGGACGAACGCATGATCCTGACCGAGGACGTAATCGCCGTCCTGGAGGGATTTCGCCAGAATGGGGAAGCAGTGCTGGATGCTGACAGCGGATTGATGGTGGCACGCAGACGCGTGGGGAATGCTACTTTCTGGGTTAAGTTTACCCGCGAGGATGAGAATGCCTATATCGTACATAGCGCATACAGTCATCGGATGCAGGTAGTCAGACGGGAGGGTTGAAAATGGCAATTGAAAAAAACTACTATACGATTGACCCGCTCGGTAAACTCCGCTGCGTGAAATGCGACGTGCCCCTGATAAAGGGAAAGGCAAAATTCATGTATCTGGATAACGGCTTTCCGGTGGAACTGCCGGTTTGCCCGGTCTGCGGCTTTGTTTACGTGCCGGAGGAACTGGCTCTGGGCAAGGTGGCGTCCGTCGAACGGGCGCTTGAGGACAAATGAACGGTCATCCGGGCGGAACAGAGCACACCATCCGGCTTCTGAAGCTGGCAGGGCTTCCGGACGGTGCGCGCATTCTCGACATGGGCGCAGGAGCCGGAGATGCAGTGCATCTGGCAGAGCAGATGGGCTATACGGCGGAAGGAATCGACCTTGCACCGCGCTCGAAGTCGGTCAGACAGGGCGACCTGTTGTGTACTCATTATGCAGACGGCAGTTTTGATGCCGTGCTGAGCCAGTGCGCGTTTTTCCTCAGCGGCGATATTCCCGCTGCATTGCGGGAAGCAAAGCGCATTCTACGGCCGGGCGGCCTGCTGCTGCTCTCCGATGTGTTCTTTAGGCCTCCGGAGCAGTTGCTTTCAGAGTCTGGTTTTGCGCTGCGATACCGGGAGAATATGACGGAGCAATGGCGTGACTATTATCTGGAGGCGCTTTGGCGGGAAGAAACAATCTGCTGCGAAGTGCCCCACGGAGTGTGCGAATACTGGCTATTGATTGCGGAAAGGAGAGATGGGGATGGATCTGTTTGATCGGGTGATGGAGTTATCACGCTACGGATATTTCTGCTCAC
Organism: uncultured Clostridia bacterium; assembly: GCA_947167435.1. The sequence continues at coordinate 4,459 of CAMVIC010000008.1, forward strand.
AGATCCTCGCAATTTTGATGCTGGAAGTCACCGGAGAGGAAAACCCCGGTCTTGTGAAAGCCATGGGCGGACTCAACGGCGGCGTAGGCTTTTCACAGAACTGCTGCGGCTGTATGACCGGCGGCGTCTGTGTTCTCTCTTACTTCACCGGAAAGAGTGAAGACACGGGTTATGAGGATCCCCAGCACAAACCGGCCATGGAGGAATTCACCGAATGGTTTGAAGAAGAGATGACGGCTGAGTTTGGCGGGATTGACTGCCGGGATATTACAAAGGGAAATCCGGCAAAACGGGTAGAATTCTGCCCACAGATTATCGCATCGAGCTTCGAAAAATGCATGGAAATTCTGGAGAATCGGGGATTGCTGCCATGATTTTCGGAAAAACCGAAAGTGTGTGTCCGGTATGCCTGCGCGTTTTGACGGCGGAAAAGCGTTCCGGGCCGGAGGGCATATACTTGGATAAAACGTGTCCGGAGCACGGTCCTTTCTCCTCCCTGATCTGGGAAGGAGATTTGCGGTCCTATCTGCGGTGGAACACGACAAACAGCGCCGTGGAGCGCGCGGTGCATGGCAAAGAATACGAACGCGGCTGCCCTTATGACTGCGGGCTCTGTGAAGAGCATCGGAGCAAGGGCTGCTGTGTGCTTTTGGAACTGACAAAACGCTGCAACCTTCACTGCCCGGTATGCTTTGCCTCAGCAGGAGAAGGCGAGGGAAGGGACCTGACACTGGGGGAAATCGAACAGCAGTATGCGTATTTGATCTCCCATGGCGGTCCCTTCAACATTCAGTTGTCAGGCGGAGAGCCCACCGTGCGGGACGATCTGCCGCAGATTATCCGGCTTGGCCGTGAAAAAGGGTTTTCCTTTTTCCAACTGAATACCAATGGCTTGCGCCTTGCAGCGGAACCGGACTATGCCGGAAGCCTGAAAGCGGCAGGCCTCAGCACGGTTTTTCTTCAGTTCGACGGAGTTACGGACGATGTATATGAGACGCTGCGGGGCAGAGCGTTGTTTGAGGAAAAAAAGCGAGCCGTTGAAAACTGTGCTTCTGCGGGGCTCGGCGTCGTGCTGGTTCCGGTAATTGCGGCCGGTGTCAACGAGGGCCAGGTCGGGATGATTCTTCAGTATGCGCTCTCGCATATGCCCGCTGTTCGGGGCGTACACTTCCAACCCATGAGCTATTTCGGTCGGTACGGGATGAAGAGACCTGATAAGCCCGTGACCATACCCAAAATGCTGCGTCTTATAGAGAAACAGACGGGAGGACTGTTCCATGCTTCCGACTTTGTCGGGGGGGGCGCGGAAAATCCCTATTGTTCCTTCCACGCAAGCTATCTCCGCAAGGAGGACGGCGGCCTGAAAGCCCTGAAACACAAGGCGGGCAACGGCTGCTGCTGCGTCAGCTCCGACGACTCCAGGCAGGCGGTGGCCGGCCAGTGGAGCGGGGAGACGGAACAATTTGCACAGGACGGAGAACTGCAGGAGACCTCAGCGCTGGATGCCTTTCTGGAGCATGCGCGGCTGAACACCTTCACCGTCTCCGGCATGGTGTTCCAGGACGCATGGAATCTGGATCTTCAGCGCCTGCAGCGCTGCTATATCTGCGAGATGGACAGCCGGCACGGTATGGTGCCGTTCTGCGCCTATAATCTGACCGACACCGAAGGGAGAGCACTGTACCGCGAATGAACCACTCCAGACTGGATGCTCTTATTATGGAGCAGGAACAAGTGAATCATCTGGACAGGGAGACAATCGAAGCGATTCAACTCAAAAAGTTGAATCGTCTTCTTACCCGTGAAAAAACGCGCTGCGGCTTCTATCAGGGCCTTCCGGAGCAGCTTGATCAATTGTCGGAGCTTTCAGCGCTTCCTTTTACCACGGCGGAAGACCTGTCCCGCTGCGCGGCAGGTTTGCTGCTGACTTCTCAAAGCATGGTGGAAAGGGTAGTGTCTGATGCTACTTCCGGCACCACCGGCGCCGCCAAGCGGGTGTTTTATACAAAACAGGACCTGGAAAACACCGTGCGTCTCTATATGGCCGGTCTTGGAGAACTGATTGGTGTCGGCAGCGTCACGATGATCTGCTTTCCGTTTTCCGGGCCTTTCGGTCTGGGTGAGCTGATCGCTGAGGCAGTAATGCGCCTTGGCGCGAGGCCGTTGAAGCCGGGCATGAATCTGAGCTACGGAGAATACCAGGATATTCTGGAGCGGGAAAAGCCGGATACCTTCGTGGGCATGCCGGTACAGCTGCTGTCCATACTCCGCTTTTGCGGAAAAGGAAGTCTGAAACGGGCGCTTGTCAGCGGTGATGCCTGCCCGGACAGTGTGATCAGCGGCTGTGAGACGCTGCTGGGTACCCGGCTGTTTCCTCACTATGGCTCCCGGGAAATGGGGATGGCCGGAGCGATTACCTGTCCCGCCCATGAGGGTATGCATCTGCGAGAGCACTGCGTGATCGCGGAGATCGTTGATGAACATGGGACTGTGCTGCCCAGAGGAAGCAGCGGTGAATTGGTAATTACCACAGTGGGCATGGATGCGATGCCCCTAATCCGGTATCGCACGGGGGACATTACACGGATTCTGCCGGAACCCTGCCCCTGCGGCAGCGAGACTCTGCGGCTGGATCGAATCACCCGCAGGGAAAACAGCGTGCTGTCACAGTTGGAGGAGCGGATGTTTTCACTGGAGAAACTGGTGGATTACTGTGTCGAGCAAAAAAGCGGAACACTTTTCATGAAGGCCCTCGTTTTGCCAGGACTGTCGGCGGAGGCGATTAAAGAGAGGCTTGCTTCAATTCTGCCGGATACCGTGCTCAGCATATCGATAACACCCGCAGCCGCGTCTGACCGGACGATGTATCCAGGCAAGCGAAAGATTCTGGGTTGAGGCCTGCCTGTCATGAGCTGTCAGGTTATCCTATTGTACCTGATATGCTTTGACAAATATTGGACCCGCCAGTAGAATATAAAAAGAGGACAGAAAGGAGGACCGGCCATGGAAACTGTTTTACTGTATCATGTGGCCTATCAGGAAATTCAAAAGCCGGATATCCGCTTCGGACGGAAAAACGCGGATTTCGGGCAGGGCTTCTATCTATCTCCCGACGGAGAATTTGCAGGCAAATGGGCAAAAGAACGACGGGAGAACAATGTGATTGTGAACACCTATGAACTGCAAACGGATTCCCTGGAAATCCTGCGGTTTTCCCGGGATGAGGCCTGGTTTGACTATATTTTTCGCAACCGGGCAGGCTATGAGGACAGCTATCCCGATGCCGACGTGATTATTGGCCCCATCGCCAACGATACAATCTATGACACGCTGGGAATCCTGACCAGCGGCTTTCTGAAGCGAGAGCAAGCTTTGGCACTGTTGCAGATCGGCCCGATATTTGAACAGTTTGCCATAAAAACAGAAAAGGCAGCGGCGAAGCTGAGCTGGCAGTCTGCGCGTGTCTTGAGCGCCGGGGAACTGGCCGGATTCCGGATGCAGCTGAACAGAGAAGAAGCAAACTACCAGAAGCAGCTGGCGGATGCATTGAATAAAATGTGAGAAGAAACAGTATAAGCTTGAAAGAGCCCGGGCTAGAGGATTCCCGGGCTTTTTATTATTTTACATCGACGGTATTGCATATGATTATATTTCAGAATGATGTAAGATCCTGTCTTGCAAAGAATATGGATTTCGGGTACAATACTTTCATATTGCAATCAAAGGAGATGCACTATGCTTGAGATAAAAGATCTGAGCTTTGCGGTGACTGAGGAAGATCGGGAGAAAGAGATTATTCACGATCTGAGCCTGACCATTGAAAACGGAAGATTTGTGGTCATCACCGGGCCAAACGGCAGCGGAAAGTCCACGCTGGCTCGACTGATTATGGGTATTGAAAAGCCGATCGCGGGACAGATTCTGCTGGATGGACAGGACATTACGAATCTGGATATCACCGAACGGGCAAAACTGGGCATCAGTTTTGCTTTTCAGCAGCCGGTGCGCTTTAAGGGCATTCAGGTGAAAGACCTGCTTCGCCTGGCAGCCGGCAGAAAGCTTACGGTGTCTGCTGCCTGCGATTATCTGTCTGAGGTTGGGCTCTGCGCAAGGGACTATATCGACAGAGAAATCAATTCTTCCCTCTCCGGCGGCGAGCTGAAGCGTATTGAGATCGCAACGCTGCTTGCCCGGCAGACAAAGCTCAGCGTGTTTGATGAACCGGAGGCCGGGATCGACCTGTGGAGCTTTCAGAACCTGATCCGGATTTTTGAGAAAATGCGCAATGAAATTGCAGACAGCTCGATCGTGATCATTTCCCATCAGGAGAGAATCCTCCAGATCGCAGATGAGATTGTGGTGCTGGCGGACGGGCGTATCTCCCAGAGCGGTAAACCGGAGGATATTTTACCAGCACTGATAGGCAGGACGGCGCCGTCCGGTGTTTGTCAGAAACTGCAATAAGGGAGGACGCGAAATGCTTAAGCTTGACGCTATTCAGAGAAGACTGATTGAAGAGATTGCGGATTTGCATTCCGTTCCTTCCGGGGCCTATAATTTCCGCGCAAACGGAGAACTTGCCGGACGCAATACCACGGCGAATATCGATATTGTCTCCAAGGAAAACGGCAGCGGCATCGATATCCACATTAAACCCGGCACCAAAAATGAGAGTGTCCATATTCCGGTTGTGCTCAGCGCCAGCGGATTGAAGGAAACGGTTTACAACGATTTCTATGTGGGAGAAGACTGCGACGTGGTAATCGTTGCCGGCTGCGGCATTGATAACTGCGGCAGCCAGGACTCGGAGCATGACGGTATACACAGATTTTATGTTGGGAAAAACGCCAAGGTAAAATATGTAGAAAAACACTATGGCTCCGGCGACGGGCAGGGGCAGAGAATCCTTAACCCTGTGACAGAGGCATATCTGGAAGAGGGAAGTTCCATGGAGATGGAAATGGAGCAAATCAAGGGTGTGGATTCCACGGACCGCTCGACGATAGCAGAATTGAAAGCGGGAGCCAAACTGGTAATAAAAGAGCGTCTGATGACCCATGGCAGTCAGCACGCCGTCAGCGGATATCAGGTGAACCTGAACGGCCCCGGAGCCACTGCGGACGTTGTGTCACGCTCCGTGGCGCGTGACGACTCCCGTCAAACCTTCAACGCACGCATTACCGGCAACGCTCCCTGCAGCGGCCATACCGAGTGCGACTCCATCATTATGGATCGGGGCCGTATCCTGGCCATCCCCTCCCTGGAGGCAAACGACGTGGATGCCATGCTGGTGCATGAGGCGGCCATCGGAAAGATTGCCGGAGACCAGCTGATCAAGCTCATGACCCTGGGCCTGACGGAGCAGGAAGCGGAGGAGCAGATCATCAACGGTTTCCTGCGCTGATGGAAGTCTTTTTGACAAGCAAAAGAAGCACCGGCACAAAACCGGTGCTTCTTTTACTAGGCGGTACCGCTAGACCGCGTGAATTAGCGAAGACAGGAGAGCGTGAACATGAAAACATTATGCTTAAACGGCGACTGGACCCTGGAAGTCTCTGACAGTGAATACGGAGAAATTCCGGCAGTCGTACCCGGCTCGGTCTATACCGACCTGCTGAGAAACGGGATAATCCCGGACCCCTTTTATCGGGATAACGAACTGAACGCGCTTAAGCTGATGGAGCGCAGCTTCCTTTACAGCCGCAGCTTTTTGGCGGATGAGAATCTGCTGCGCTGCGACAGGGTGCTGCTGCGCTGCGAGGGCCTTGATACCCTGGCGACGGTCCAGATCAACGACCACGTTGCCGGACGTGCGGACAACATGCACCGTATCTGGGAATACGATGTGAAAGAGCTGCTGCAGCCGGGGAGCAACCGAATCTGCATTGCCTTTGCCTCTCCGACCCGGTATATTCGGGAATCCTATAAGCATTCCAGGGCTGACGGCACGGAGGACGCCATGCGAGGCTTTCCAAACCTGCGCAAAGCCCACTGCATGTTCGGCTGGGATTGGGGCCCGCGCCTGCCGGACGCAGGGATCTGGCGGAAAATCAGTCTGATCGGAATCGAGAAAGCGCGCATCCGAGACGTGCTGGTGACGCAGACCCATGAGCACAGTACTGTGAAGCTGCAGATCGAAAGCCATTTGGAGGAGGAGACCGATGACGACCTGAAGCTAAATGTCCTGGTAACAGACCCGAATGGGAAAACTTGGAGCGCAACCGGAACTGATTGTGAGATTATCATCGAACAGCCGCGGCTCTGGTGGCCGGCGGGCTTCGGGGATCAGCCCCTGTATCAGGTGGAGGTCACACTCTCTGCCTGCTCCGGCGTTCTGGACCGCTGGGATCGGCGGATCGGTCTGCGGACCATGGAAATCTGCCGTCGGAAAGACGAGTGGGGTGAGAGCTTCTGCCATTGTGTCAATGGGATAGAGCTGTTCGCCATGGGGGCAGATTACATTCCCGAGGACAATCTGCTGCCTCGGATGAGCCCGGAGCGAACCAGGCGTTTGTTGGAGGATGCAAGAGACGCCAATATGAACTGTATCCGTGTCTGGGGCGGCGGGGTTTATCCGGACGACTGGTTTTTTGATTGCTGCGATGAACTGGGACTACTGGTTTGGCAGGATTTTATGTTTGCCTGCGCAGTTTATAATCTGACACCGGATTTTGAAGCGAACGTCGAGGCTGAACTGCGGGATAACATTCGCAGGCTGCGTCACCATGCTTCTCTGGCGCTTTGGTGCGGAAACAACGAGATGGAGCAGTTTGTTGCGGAGGGACAATGGGTCAGCAGCAAGCGGCAGACTGCGGATTACATCAAAATGTACGAGTATCTTTTTCCGAAAATTCTGCGCGAGGAGGATCCACAGCGTTTTTACTGGCCGGCCAGCCCTTCCAGCGGCGGCAGCTTTGATGCTCCACAGGATCCGGATCGCGGGGATGTGCACTATTGGGAAGTCTGGCACGGGCTGAAACCCTTTACAGATTACCGAAAACACTGTTTCCGCTATGTTTCAGAGTTCGGCTTTCAGTCTTTCCCCTGCTTGGAAACCATTGAGAGCTTCACGCTGCCCGAGGATCGAAACGTTTTCTCCTATGTGATGGAGAAACACCAGCGAAATGCCTCCGCGAACGGGAAGATAGTCTCTTATCTTGCGCAGATGTATCGCTATCCCGGAAATCTGGACACCCTGATCTATGCATCCCAACTCCTTCAGGCTCAGGCGATCCAGTATGGCGTGGAGCATTGGCGCCGAAACCGAGGGCGTTGTATGGGTGCGATGATCTGGCAGTTGAATGATTGCTGGCCAGTGGCAAGCTGGTCCAGCATTGACTACTATGGCCGCTGGAAGGCTCTGCATTATTACGCGAAGAGATTCTTCGCGCCGGTGCTGATTTCCTGCCAGGAGGAGGGCCTGCTCTCTCAGCGGCCCAATCTCAATGCCGAACCGGAGCCCATCAAACTTTCCTCCAGACTCAATATCAGTAACGAAACGCGCACGGAGTTTCATGGTATGGTTTACTGGGCTCTGCGATACCCGGATGCAACCGTCATTCGGGAAAAAAGCAGTCCTGTAACGGTATCTGCCCTGAGCACGCTCTGGCTGCCCGAGGAAGTTTTTTCCGAATACGATCCGTATTCAGTCTACTTCAGCTATAAACTGCTGAATGAGGACGGCGATATTCTGGGGCAGAACACAGTCCTGTTTTGCCCGCCGAAGCATTTCCACTTTGTGGACCCGAAGCTTGCGGTCCGAAGAGAAGGGGAGGACCTGTATGTCTCCGCTTCCGCCTATGCCCGTTCGGTGGAACTGCGCTGCGGGCCGGATGTATTGTTGTCTGACAATTATTTTGACCTGAACGGAGAGGAACGGAAGGTTTTAATCCTGCGGGGTTCACCGAGGGAAATCTCCGCAAGGAGCGTATTTGATATCCGCTGACAGCAAGTGCCTATACTGAGACACTTGTGAGACGGTTTGTGCGATAAAACACAGGCACAAAGCCAGAAGCAGGCTCAAACTGCCAGAATTTAACAGCAGCGGTTGGCAATTGCCACAAAATGGAATTAAATAGAAATAATTGTATATGCGCGTGATGAGTATGACAGACACTTCTCGAACAATTTCTACCGAAACCTATTTCGCCATCGTTCGTCAATCGCTTTTGGATACCGGGCAGGCTTATGTGCGCGTTACGGGCACGAGCATGACGCCGATTCTGCGCCACCTGCGCGACGGTGTGATGCTTGTTCCGCCACGGCACGTGAGAACGGGCGATATCGTGCTGTTCGGTCGAAGGAACGGACGATATGCTCTGCACCGGGTCATTTTCAAAGGGCGCAAGGGATTTGTTATGGCGGGGGATAATCAATTGCATCTGGAGCGGAATCTGCCATACAGTCAGATCATCGGTGTCGTAAGCGCCATAGAGCGAGACGGAAAATGAAAATCGGAGAATCATATCCTGATAAGGCTGTACGCGTGGTTTGTGACGGGCTTGGCATTCCCGCGGATCTATTTGGGCAAAGCACTGAGGAGACTCTATTCCATCTTTTGCAGACATCCGTCTGAAGCTGTGAAGGAGAAAGCAGATGAAGATTAAATCCGGTTTTATGCTTCGCAAAGTTGTGGATATATACGTTATTCTTGGAATCGGAAGCGAGGCATATGCACCGCGCCAGATTATGAGCGTGAACGAGGCCGGCGCCGTTCTGTGGAAGCTCCTTGAGACTGGAACCGATCGGGAAGCGCTCGTCGAGGCACTGCTTTCGGAATTCGAGATTGACAGAGCCGTTGCCGAAAAGGATGTGGATGCTTTTCTGGCAAAGCTTCAAGAGAAGGCGCTGATTGACGAATGATCCGTAAAATCTGGGATGAGAGCAAAATCTCTGATCGAATCCAACTGCGCGCCATTCAGCAGCGGCGCCCTCTGAGCTGCACGCTGGAGCTGACGTATCGCTGCAACTTTCAGTGCAGGATGTGTTATGTCCGGATGACGGACGCGCAGGCAAAGCCCTACGGCCGCCTTCGTACCGTGGAGGAATGGCTGGATATGGCAAGACAACTGCATGACGCGGGTGTCCTGTATCTGAATCTTTCAGGGGGGGAATGCACCCAGTACCCGGGTTTCGTGAAGCTATATGAGCAGCTGTCCGGGATGGGCTTTCGCCTCAGCATTATGAGCAATGCGGCCGCGTATAACGACAGCATTCGTGATATCTTCAAAAAGTACCCGCCTTATGGTGCTGCGATCACATTGTACGGCGGCTGCGATGCCACCTATGGGATTGTGACCGGAGATTCCAACGGTTATCACAAAGCACTGGACAGTATCCGTTTTTTTCGATCCATCGGTGTGCCGGTATCGCTTAACTTCACCATGATTCGACAGAATGTTCTGGATTACCCAAAGATTGCAGGACTCTGTCAGGAGCTTGGCATTCCATATACTTTGATTACCGATATAACGGGTCACCAGCGGAATATCTGCTTTTCGGATGCGCTCCAGTGTCGCCTTTCCCCGGCTGAACGCGCCTGTGTCGCCTGTCACACGCCGGATGAAGTATCTCTCGCACTGGAGAGCGCAAAGGAACTGGAAAAGGAACTGAAGCATTTCCGAATGCCGTCCTGTACGGGGGAAACGCTGCCGGAAGAACAGGACGCCTGTATCGGCGCAAGTACGAATTCAAGTATCCTACCAGCCAGGCTGAAATGGACGAACTGAAAAGCTTCCTGCGGCAGGAAATCGTAGAAGACGACCTGGATGCCATTGTCGGCGGAAACGATGATGTCAAGGGAAAAGACAAAGGGTATGACTGGACATGTCCCGGCTGCAGCGCAGTTGTACATGTGGTGCAGGAGCATGACAAAGCAAAACACTGCGCACACGACTGCCCTGCAAACCCCTAGAGATAATCGATTGGAAACTGCCTGCCGGTGCTTTGCTCCGGCGGGCAGTTTTTTGTTATGGAAAGCCCTAATAAAGAGGCTGTGGAGAAAGAGAGAGTCGAATACTCTCTTTCTCCACAGCCTTTGTTTACATGGCCTCGATCTCTTTGATATTATACTCGTTTCCTGTGACCAGAAATGTATTGTCGCTCTGGCAATACGGGCAGATTTTTTTGTATTGCATGGTGGGGTAGGTCTTTCCGCAGTTCTGGCAGTAGGTTACCGCTTTCAGCTCCTCGACCTTCAGTTCCGTTTCCTTAAAATGATCTGTTTTTGCCCGGGCATACAGCCAGAAATCCTGGAGGAAAGCGGGAATAATCCCGCTTACCTCACCGACTTCCAGTGTGATGGAAGCAACCTCTTTCAGGTCGTTTTCCACCATGAGCTTTTCCACCGTATCGATCACATAATAGATAGTACCCAGTTCGTGCATCTTACTTCTTGCGAACAATGCGAATGGTCTGGCGGGCGGCATGCTTGAGCATGGGACCGATCTTGTCCTCGCAGCGGACCATATTGGAAGCTTCGGGCACGTCGCGTTCCAGATGGATGGCGTCAAACATGCAGCGGGTGGTGCAAAGGCCGCAGCCGATGCAGCGGTTCCGGTCCACAACGCTTACGCCGCAGCCAAGGCAACGGCTGGCCTCGGCCTTGACCTCTTCCTCAGTGAAGGTGAGACGATCGTGTTCAAAGGTCCGGGCCTTCTCGGGATCGTGACGGATCTGCTGGCGGGCAGGCCGGTCAAAGCTGTCGAGCCCGAATACCAGTTCATCTTTGTTGAGCTCGTAGAATTCGCGCAGATTGCGGCCTCTGGTAAGGCTCTGGCCTTCCTGGACAAAGCGATGAAGGGATTCTGCACCCTCACGGCCGGCTGCAATTGCGTCGATGGCAAACTTGGGACCGGTGTATACGTCACCGCCAACAAAGATATCAGACTGCTCCGTCTGGTAGGTCACGGCATCTGCAAGTGCATTGCCCTTGTCGCCGGTTTTCAGCGCGCCAACATCAAGTCCGCCCCAGTCAATGGCCTGACCGACTGCGGCAAGGACGGAGTCCACTTCGATGGTCTCCAATTTGCCGGTGCCGACGGGTTTGCGGCGGCCCTTTGCGTCAGGCTCGCCAAGCTCCATGAGCTCCGCCTTCAGACCGGCAACCTTGCCGTCTTCTCCGATGATTTCAGCGGGCGCGTTGAGGAAGCAGAACTTCACACCTTCCGCCTTTGCCTCTGCAATCTCTTCCTTGTCGGCAGGCATCTCAGCCTCGCTGCGGCGATAGATCACATAGGTCTCGGCGCCGAGACGCACCGCCGTACGGCACACGTCCATGGCTACGTTGCCGCCGCCGATGACCGCGCACTTCTTGCCAAGCTCGGGTTTTTCACCAAGATTGACCTGACGGAGGAAATCCACACCGCCGAGCACGCCCTGCAGCTCCTCGCCCGGAATGTCGAGCTTTGCACTCTTCTGCGCACCAATCGCAACATAGAAGCCCTTGAAGCCCTGCTGACGCAGGTCCTCGATGCTGACGTCCTTGCCGACCTCAGTATTCATCTGGAAATGAACGCCCATCTTCTCCAGAACCTCAATCTCGCCCTTAAGGGCTTTGCGGTCGAGGCGAGAGCTGGGGATACACATAATGAGCATGACGCCGGGCTCGGCGTGGCGGTCAAACACAGTGACGTTGGTATAGCCCATGTGCGCCAGGTAGTAGGCGCAGCTTAAGCCGGCAGGACCGGCGCCGATGATGGCAACCTTCTCCTCGTAGGGCTTGTCGATGGGACGGCGATAGAGGGGAGTGGGGACATAGCGCTCCTCAGATTTCAGATCCTGCTCCGCAATGAACTTCTTGATCTCGTCGATGGCGAGAGCCTTGTCCAGGGAACCGCGTGTGCAGGCATCCTCGCAGCGGCGATTGCAGACGTATCCGCAGACAGAGGGGAAGGGGTTATCCTGCTTGATGAGCTTGAGAGCATCCAGATAGCGGCCTTCCTTGGCCAGCTTGATATAGCCCTGGATGGCGATGTGGGCGGGACATGCGGTCTTGCAGGGTGCCGTGCCGGACTCGTGGCAGTTTTTCCGGTTATCAAAAACATAGTTGGGGTTCCACTTGTCCTCGCCCCACTTGAGGCCGGAGGGCAGCTCCTGCTTGGGATATTCCACTTCGCCGTTTTTGGTGCAGAGCTTCTGGCCCAGCTTTACCGCACCGGCAGGACATACTTCAACGCACTTGCCGCAGGCCACACAGTTTTCTTTGTTAACATGGGCGCGGTATGCAGACGCTGACAGGTTTGGCGTATTGAAATACTGACTGGTGCGCAGCGCAAAGCAGACGCCCAGGTCGCAGTTGCAGAGACCGAAAATCTTGTCCTGCCCGTCAATGTTCGTAACCTGATGGACATAGCCGTTCTCTTCCGCACGCTGGCAGATCTGAAGAGCCTCTTCTTTCGTGATCGGGCGTCCTTTTCCGGTTTCTACCAGGTAATCCGCAAAATCACCCAAGCCAATGCAGCAGTCGTCCTGAATCTCACCGGAGCCCTCACCGAAAAGACGGCGGGCATTTCTGCAGGAACAGTAGCCGACAGAGAGCTTTCCGTCGTATTTGTCCAGCCAGTGGGAGATATGCTCAATAGAGACGGATTGGCTGTGGGTGGGAATTGCGTTTTCCACCGG
>CAMVIC010000009.1 GCA_947167435.1 uncultured Clostridia bacterium
ATAGTAGTGGATGTTATTCGCGCACTCCGGATACCATGCGTGCTCGGCGGCCCAGTGGAAGGAGATCTGCGAGAAGCAGGAAGATCCCGAGTTCGGCAAGACCCTGTTCCTGCAGGAGCTGCAGCCCCCCTTCTACTTCATCCGCAACTACCCCGTCCGCTACAAGAGCCTGGGCGGCCTGAAGGTGGACGACAGCATGCGCGTTCTGGACGCAGAGGGCAATCACATCAAGAACCTCTATGCCTGCGGCTGCACCGCCGGCACCGAGGACATCGTCCCCGCCGCCGCCTCCGGCATGATCCTGAGCGAGACTCTGGCCGCCGACTACGCGGGATAATCCGTCATCTCTCCTCTTTTTCCCGGGCGCAATGGCAGTTTTTTCTGCCATTGCGCCCTCAGCTTGTCAAAAAAGGCCTTCGCCTTTTTATACAGTAACAGGGGCGGCCGTATAGGCCGCCCCTGTTCGGATCTAACCACTGTCCACGAATCATGAATCGCTATTCCCCCGTAAACCACCAGAGCCAGAGGGCCCTGGTGTGCACCGCGTCCGGTACCAGACCGTCCGCCTCCGCGAAGCGCGCTGCGGCGCTCTCCAGGGCCGGGCGCAGCTTTTCGTCCGCTTCTTCGATCTCCCGGCGCAGCAGCATGTCCGCCAGAGCCGACGGGCTGCGGCGGTCGCACCAGTCATAGTCCACCGTCCGGGTCCGGGGTGTATTGCCCGCCGCCCGCACCGCAGCCAGCAGCGCCTCGCAGTCCTCTTTCAGCGCCGCGTTCTTCTCCCGGGGCGCGATCCCCGCCCCGGCCAGCACCGCATCCCGCAGGGGCTGTTCCCAGTGGGAAAAGCGGGACAGGAAGCAGCAGCGCCGGGTCATGGCGCTGAGCTTTTTCACCGTATCGGCGTCACAGACCGCCGGCGACATGGTGGAAATGGAGAAATCGAAGCCGCCGGCAAAGCCCGCCTCCTCCCCGGTGGCTCTGTGAAAATCGCAGGTGAAAGCGTCCCAGGGCGTCTCCGCCCCGGCCATGTTCTCCCGGGCCAGACGCAGCATCTCCGGCGACAGGTCCGACAGGCTCACCCGATAGCCCTTCCGGGCAAAGAGCACCCCGTACTTGCCCACGCCGCAGCCCAGGTCCAGCACCCGGTCCCCCGGGCGCAGCAGGCCCTCCTCTTCCCAGAAGCGGAAGAGGGATTCGTTGTATTCGTTCTGTCCCAGCCGGAACACCGCCTGGAAATCTCTGGCGGCCCTGTCCCAGCGCTCGGCGCTCAAGTTTTCCACTTTTTCTTCCTCATACGTGCACGTCCGGGAAGGGCACGATCACGGGGATGCCCCGGTGCTCCAGAATATGCACGTGCATATGATACACTTCCTCGATGGTCTCCGGCGTCATGCACTCGGCGCCGCCGGCGGCATAGACCCGGTGGTCCTTCAGCAGCAGGAAGCGGTCGCTGTAGCGCAGCGCCAGGTTCAGATCGTGCAGCACCGTGATGACGCAGATGTTCTGCTCTCGGGCTACTTCCCGGACCAGCTGCATCACCTCGTGCTGGTTGCGGGGGTCCAGATTGCTGGTTGGCTCGTCCAGCAGCAGAAGCCGCGGCTCCTGGGCCAGGGCCCGGGCCAGCAGCACCTTCTGTGCCTCGCCGCCGGACAGCTCGTGCAGGGGGCGGAGCATCAGCTCCTCCAGCTTCAGCCGCTGCAGCAGGCCGTGGACGATCTCCCGGTCCCGCTCCTCCACCGTCCAGCGGATATAGGGCCGCCGACCAAGCAGCACCGTGTCGAACACCGTCAGGTCCGAGGACCGGGCGTTCTGGGCCGCATAGGCCACCTTCTGGGCCATCTCCCGGGCGGGCAGGGAGAACACGTCCTTCCCGTCCACCAGAACCCGGCCGCTCTGGGGCCGCAGGATCCGGTCGATGCACTTGAGGAGGGTGCTCTTGCCGGCGCCGTTATTGCCCAGCACGGCGGCGCACTCCCCGTCCTCCAGGCGGAAGCACACGTCCTCCAGCACCGGCCGCTGTCTGTCGTAGGCGTAGCCGATATGCTCCAGCTCAATCATAGCGCTTTCCTCCCCGAAACAGCAGAATCAGGAATACCGGCCCGCCGATGAAGGACATGAGCGCCCCGATGGGCAATATCACCGGCTGGACGATGAGCTTGGCCGCCGCGTCCGCCAGCAGCAGCAAAAGCGCGCCGCAGAGGGCGGAGCCCGGGATCAGGAAGCGGTGGTCCCGCCCCACGAAAAAGCGCATCATGTGCGGGGCGATCAGGCCCACAAAGCTGATGATGCCTGCAAAGGACACCGCGGCCGCCGCCGAGAAGGAGCAGACCGCCATGCTCACCAGCATGAGCCGCTCGGCGTTGACGCCCAGGCTCTTGGCGGTGTCGTGCCCGGCCTCCATGGCGTTATAGTCCCAGCGATGCCACAGGTAGTACAGCAGGCAAAGCAGGAACACCGCCGCCAGAAAGCGCAGGTCCTTCCAGCCCACGTTGCCCAGGTTGCCGAAGGTCCAGAACACCACGGCGCCCAGGGAGGTGTCGTCGGCAAAATACTGCAGCAGGGTGCTGCCGCCGGAGAACATGGCGCTCAGGGCCGTGCCCGCCAGCACCAGCCCGCCCGGGCCGATGCCCCGGCGCAGCCGGGAGATGGCGATGACCACCGCCGAGGACATGGAACCGAACACGAAGGCGCAGAGGGTGACGGTATAGGGATTGGAGACGGAGACGGTGTTGTTGGACAGGGAGTTTGTGATGGTGCCGCCGCCGAAGACGATGATCCCCAGGGCCGCGCCGAAGGCCGCGCCCTGGGACACGCCCAGGGTGGAGGCGGAGGCGAGGGGATTTCGCAGCACGCACTGCATGACGGTGCCGGAGGCGGCCAGGATCCCCCCGATGAGGATGGCCGCCAGGGCCCGGGGCAGGCGGATGTTCATCACCGTGGTCACCTGCCGCCGCTCTCCCCGGCCCAGAAAGACCCGCAGGATGTCCGCAGGGCTCAGCTTCATGGAGCCGATGCCCATGTACAGCACGGCCGCGAGCAGCGTGACGAGCAGCGCCAGAAAAAGCGCTGCCCGTTTCCGTTTTATGTGGTTTTCGTAAAGCTTTCGGGTGTCGGATGAAATCTGCACGGAACTTCTCTCCCGGAAAAATTGATCGGATCAGGCGCCAAGCTCCACCGGACCGTAGCCCAGTCCGGCCTCGTTCAGCAGCTGCAGATAGCCCTCGCTGCCCAGGAAGAAGGAGAAGATCTCCTCGGCCCTGGTCTCAAAGTCCAGGTCGGCAAAGGCCTCCGGATACAGCAGGCTGCCTGCGAAGTAGGCGCTGACCAGGGGGATTTCCACGTTGGTGTAATTGGCGGTGGCGTTGGGCCACTGGTAGACCCTGCCTTCCTTCACGGCGCTCATCTCCGCGAAGAAGTCCGGGTCCTCGGCGTACTCCTGGGCGATGAGGCCCAGGTTGCCGGCGTCCAGAATCAGGATGGCGGGGTCCCACTCCAGGACCTGCTCCCGGTCCACCTCCACGCCCTTGGGCGCCCCGTCGGCCAGGCCTGCCGCCGCGTCCAAACCGTTCACCGCCGCCAGAATGGCGGAGTTCGCGTACACGCCGGAGATGCCGTGACCGCCCCGGAATGTGGCGGCGGCGCAGAGGGTCAGGGGCTTTTCGGAATCGGGAATGTCCTTTGTGCGCGCGTCCAGGTCCTCCAGGCAGCCGTGGATCATGGCGATGACAGCCTCGGCCCGCTCGCTTACGCCGCAGGCCTCGCCGAAGACCCGCAGGGCCAGGTCATAGTCCTCCTGAAAGAGGGTGCCCTGGGGCGCGGCCACCACCATGCAGCCCAGCTGGTCTTCAATATTGGCCACGATGTCCTCCTCGTAGGTGCAGAGGATCACGTCCGGTTCCGCGGCCAGGATGGCCTCGGGGTTCACTTCCCCGTAACCGCCGGAGGCTACCACCGGCAGCTCGGCCCAGCGCTGCTGATTGTATACGCCGTAGGCCATGAAGAGGCTGTCGTTCTGGTCGCCGGAGGCCACCGACACCATTTTGTCGGCAAGGCCCAGATAGACGGCCATGCGGCTGGCGTTGCCAAGGGTGACGATGCGCTCCACCGTCGCGGGCACCTGGACCTCACGACCCAGGCCGTCGGTGATTACGCGCACGCCGTCCTCGGCACGGGCGGACGGACTCTGAAAAGCGGCCAGGCCTGCAAGCAGGCACAGGGCCAGCAGAAAAGCAATAATCTTTTTCATGGTTTCTCTCTCCTGTCGTTTGATTGATGAAAAAGCGCTGTTTTCTTCGTCACGGAGAGTATACCATCCCCGGAAGTCGATTTTAAGCCCCGGGGGGGGATATTTTTTCAAATTCGGAACCGGGAAGCTCCGGGTCCCCCGTCTCCCGAAAACTGAAAACCGGGGCGATTCGCAAATCGGCCCTTCTGATTGACAAAACGTCCGCTCCCGCCTAAAATAAAGGAAAAGCACACGGCGCCGCTGGCGCCGGGAAACGGAGCAACGCAATGGAGAAAAAACTGATGGTGATTTCCGGTCCCTCCGGCGCCGGCATCGGCGACGCGGTAGCGGCCGTCTTTGCCCGGCGGACTGATACGGGCGCGGCCCTGCCGGTGACCGCCCGCAAGAAAAAGGCCGGAGAGACGGACGGCGTGGGATTTCGCTTTTACGATCTGGAGGGCTGGAACGCCCTGAAGGAGAGCGGTGACCTGCTGGAGTGCACGGAGTTTGCCGGCAACGACTACGGCACCTCCCGCCGGGAGGTGGAGGCGGTGCTCGCCTCCGGCCGCCATGTGCTGCTCACGCTGGACGTGCACCGCGCCGCCCAGCTGAAGAAGAACTGCCCTGAGGCAGTCTGCGTATACATGGAGCCCTCCCCCGCCGTGCTGCGCTGTCGCTATGAGGCGCTCAGCCGCAGCCCCTTCGAGACGGAGGTGCGCCTGGACCAGGCAGAGCGGGAGCGGGAGCTGTCCGGCTTCTGCGATGAACGGGTTTGCAGCGACGACCTGGCTGCCGCCGCGGACGCGCTGGAGGCCCTGCTGGACGCCTGAACGGCACCGCCCATGAAGACGCCGATTTGCGGCACGTCTTTGCGAAAGGGGAATTGCCTGTGTACGAACTGATTCAGGTATCCGAGCACGATTATTATATCCAGAGTCCCGCCAAAATCGGCCTTGTAAGGCTGAACGAGCGGGAGGTCTGCCTGATTGACAGCGGAAACGACAAGGACGCAGGGCGCAAGGTCCGCCAGATGCTGGACGCGAACGGGTGGAAGCTCACCGCCATCTACAACACCCATTCCAACGCCGACCATATCGGCGGGAACCGCTACCTGCAGGGGCAGACCGGCTGCAAAGTCTATGCCCCCGGGATTGACTGCGCCTTCACCCGCTATCCGATTCTGGAGCCCTCCTTTCTGTACGGCGGCTTTCCCTGCAAAGAATTGCGCCACAAGTTTCTTATGGCGCAGAGCAGCGACGCCATGGAGCTGACGGCGGAGAGCGTACCGGCCGGATGGCAGATTCTCCCGCTGCCAGGGCACTTCTTCGACATGGTGGGCTTCCGGACGCCGGACGACGTGGTCTATCTGGCCGACTGCCTCTCCAGCCGGGAGACCCTGGAGAAGTATCAGATCGGCTTCCTTTACGACGTGGCCGCGTACCTGAACACGCTGGAGCAGGTGAAAGGCATGCAGGCGCGCATGTTCGTGCCCGCCCACGCCGCGGCCTGTGAATCCGTTGGGGATCTGGCGCAGCTCAATATCGACAAGGTTCTGGAGATTGCGGACACGATTGTCTCCCTGTGCGGAGAGGCCCTGTGCTTCGAGGCCATTCTGCAGAAGCTCTTCCACCGCTGCGCCCTGACCATGAACTTTGAGCAGTATGTGCTGGTCGGCAGTACCGTTCGCTCCTATCTCGCCTGGCTGAAAGATACCGGCAGGCTCAGCGCCGCCTTTGAGAACAATATGCTTCTGTGGCGGCGCGTATAGACGTTTCCCTTTTTGACCGCGACAACAGAAGAGCCCGGAATCACGGTGCGCCGTGATTCCGGGCTTTTCATTTTTCGGGGAAGCCGGGAGTCTCAGGCCTCTCCGACGTATTTGTGCAGCGTCTTTCTGACCGCGCCGGGGCCTGCGGTCAGCTCGGTGAAGTAAGCGCAGACCCGGTCCGCAAGTCCCGCCTCTGCCAGGTCCACGCCGAAGATCGCGGCGTTGCGGAGCAGTCCCTCAAGCTTTGCCGTGTCGGGCTTTTCGCCAAGGCGGAAGTCCCTGACGTAGCGCTGCGCGGTCTCAAGCAGCGGATCGGGAGAGGGCTCGAAGGCTTCTCCCCTGTCGTCCACGGCCATCAGGTAGCGCAGCCAGCCCGCGTGCACCAGGGGGATGAGCCGGAGATTGTCCACGGAGAGGGTGTCGGAGGCCAGATAGGCCTTGATGGTCTCGCCGAAGCGGATGGGCAGCTTCTGGGAGGTATCGGTGGCGATGCGCTGGGGGGTGTCCGGCATGAAGGGGTTCGGGAAGCGGACCTTCAGCACGGTGTCGATAAAGTCCCGGGGACTGATGATGCCGGGATCGGTGACGACCGGCAGGCCCTCCCGATAGCCGATGGTCTCCACCAGCTTTTTCAGGTCCTCGTCCTGCATCTCCTGCCAGATGTGCTTATAGCCCAGCAGGCAGCCGTATACGGCCAGCGCCGTGTGCAGCGGATTAAGGCAGGTGCAGACCTTCATACGCTCCACCTTGTCCACTGTCTCCCGGTCGGTGAAGAAGACGCCCGCCTTCTCCAGGCAGGGCCGGCCGTTGGGGAAATCGTCCTCAATGACCAGATACTCGCTCTCCTCGGCGTTGACGAAGGGGCTCCCCTCCTCCAGCCCGTCTGCCGCCAGCATAGCCGCGACGGAGCCGTCCGGGCCCGGGGTGATCTTGTCGATCATGGACCAGGGGAAGGAGACGCACTCTTCCAGCCACTTGTTGAAGCCCTCGCCGCCCCAGGCTTTGGCAAAGCAGGTGATGGCGGCCTTCAGCTTGTCGCCGTTGTGGGAGCAGTTGTCCATGCTCACCATGGCGAGAGGCGCCCTGTTCTTTTTGTAACGGGCGCAGAGCAGGGCCGTGAGCTTGCCCATGTAGGTCTTCGCGGTCTCGGGGCTTCCGGCCAGGTCGGCAGCCACGTCGGGCAGCAGCTCGCCGGAGGCGTCATAGAGCGCATAGCCCTTCTCGGTGATGGTGAAGGACACCATCTGCAGGGAGGGGTTTTCAAAGATCTCGGTCAGGCGGGCCTCGTTGCCGTAGAGATAGACCTTCTCCGCGATGGAGGCGACCACAGCCTTCTCTACCTTGCCGTCAGCCTTCAGGGTGACCTTGACGGTGAGGTTGTCGTTGACCTCGGGCTTTTTCTCCCGCCGCTCGGCGGCGATGATGCCGGTCTCGGCAAGGCCGGCGTCCAGCAGGCGCTGGCAGGCGTCGGCCTGGAAGGCCTTGAAGATGTTGCCGGCGCCGAAGTGCAGCCAGGTGGGATGGGCGGTGGTCTTCTCGATCATGGCCGCCCGGTCGTAGGCGGGCAGACGGTAGCCCTTCTCCTTCCACTCTGCCCTATTCTGCAGACTCTGATTGCTGAGAATCATCCTGATTTCCTCCCTTAACCGCCGAATTTGTCCATATAGTCCCAGGCGCCCAGCATGTACATGATGCCAAGGGCCCGGTCATACAGGCCGTAGCCGGGGCGCACGTTGCCGGGCTTCTCGTCCCAGAGGTGACGGCCGTGGTCGGGGCGGATGTAGCCCTCGAAGCCGCAGTCGTGATAGGCGCGCAGGATGTCCAGAATGCCGGTTTCGCCGTCGCAGTCCCGATGGCTGGCCTCGGAGAAGTCGCCGTTGGGGAAGTGCCTGACGTTGCGGATATGGGCAAAGGCAATGCGGTCGCAGTGCTTGCGGACAATGTCGGCCACGTTGTTGGCGGGGTTTGCGTTAAGGCTGCCGGAGCAGAGGGTCAGGCAGTTATAGGGGTCGTCCACCATGGCGAGGAAGCGGTCGATGCTCTCCGCGTCCACCAGCAGGCGGGGCAGGCCGAAGATGTCCCAGGGGGGATCGTCCATGTGCACGGCCATCTTGATGTCGCACTCATGGCAGACCGGCATGAGCTTCTCCAGGAAGTACTTGAAATTCTCCCAGAGTTTTTCCTTGGTGACGGGCTTGTAGGCCTCGAAGAGCTGGTCCAGCTTTGCCATGCGCTCCGGCTCCCAGCCGGGGAAGGTCATGTGGTACTTCTCCGTCAGGCCCATGACGTAATCGGCCATCTCCTTGGGGTCGTCCTGAATCATGTCCTTCTGGTAGAACAGCGCCGTGGAGCCGTCGCCCACCGGGTGGAACATGTCGGAGCGGGTCCAGTCGAAGATGGGCATGAAGTTGTAGCAGATCACCTTCACGCCGAAGGGCGCCAGGTTGCGGATGGTCTGGATGTAGTTGTCAATGTACTGATCCCGGGTGTCGAGACCGATCTTGATGTCGTCGTGGACGTTGACAGACTCCACCACCTCGGCGTTGAAGCCTGCGGCGGTAATCTGGTCGACGACCTTTTTGATCTCGTCCGGCTGCCAGATCTCACCGGGCAGCTTGTCGTGCAGAGCCCAGACGATGGTGCTCACGCCGGGGATCTGCCTGATGTCGGACAGCTTGATTTTGTCGTTGCCTTCGCCGTACCAGCGAAAGCCCATTTGCATCGGCATATTGTGTTCCTCCTGTCTCACTCATCGGCCATGCCGATGAGGTCAAATTTCTCGGTAGAGATTACGATTTCAAAGCGGTCTTTCTCCGGCTTGGGAGTCTTGACCAGGATGCTGCGGTCGGAAAGCTCATAGTACCAGCCGCACTCGCTCTGCTCCCACACGTCGCGCACCAGGTACCGGGGGATCTGCTCCCCGTCCACCGTGACCCAGAACGCGCCCTTCTTTTTGCTGACAAGGCGGATGGTCAGGCGCTCAATGGTGTCGGCATAGGTGCCGGATTTCTCAAAGCGAATGCGCGTGCGGTCACCGGCGGTGACGCGGATCGCTGTCTCGGCATAGCAGCCGCGCTTGTAGTCCTCGGTGTGTCCGTCGTCGTCATAGTAGGTGAAGCTTACGTCATGCTCGGCGGCGATGAGCAGGTCCAGCTGCCGGACCCGGTCGGCCAGAATCCGTTTGATATCCTCGCTGGTGCAGAAGATGCCGCTGCCGCGCAGGAACATGGGAATGCTCCCCAGATCAACCGGCACCTCAATGGTCTGTCCCCCTGCGTACTCCCGCAGGCCGTCGTTCATATCGTACCAGGTGCAGCCCTTGGGAAGATAGAGCCGCCTGGTCTTTGCGCCCTTCTCCACCACATTTGCCACCAGCACGGAGGGACCGTACAGGAAGCTCAGGCTCTCGTCGGTGTAGCAGGCCGGGTCATCCGGAAACTCCAGAAACAGCGGGCGCATGACGGGCAGGCCGTCCACACTTGCCTGGCGCATGAGGGAATAGAGATAGGGCAGCATCCGATAGCGCAGCGCATAGGCCGCGCGCACATAGGGCAGGTTCTCCGCGTACATCCAGGGCTGGGTGACGGTGTTGTCGGAATTGGCGGAGTTGATGGTGAAGCGGGGCTGGAGGACGCCGCTTTGAATCCAGCGCAGCAGCAGCTCTCCCTCCGGCGCGCCGCCGGCAAAGCCGCCGATGTCGCAGCCCATGTTGGCGCAGCCCGAAAGGCCCATGCCCATGATGGTAGCCAGATTATACTTCACCGTGCGCCAGTCAGTCAAGTTGTCGCCGCCCCAGACCTGGGCATAGCGCTGAATGCCTGCAAAGCCCGCCCGGTTGATGACGTAGGGGCGCTCGTTGGGGTAGACGTCCGCGATGGCCTGCACGGCGGTATAGGCCATCATGTTGGAGTGGATGATCTTCAGGTCCTCCATGGTGCCCTTTGCGCCTTCATAGTCGCACTGGGAGAGGCGGTCTTCAATGCCGTCAATTTCGCAGTTGTCGTTCCAGACGGTTTTGGTGCCCTTTTTGAGGATGTTCTCCTCCAGAAGATGCTTCCACGCCTCCCGGCCCTTCGGCCCGGTAAAGTCGATGAAGCGGCCCTCTCCGCCCCACCAGCGGCCTGTGGCATCTTTGGTTCCGTCAGCGGACTTGATAAAGGCGTCCCGCTCCTCGTAATACCGGGCGTAGGGGTGATTTTTGAGCACGCCGGGCTTCAGGTTGCAGATGACGTTGATGCCCATGGCGTTCATTTTCTCGAAGAAGCCCTCCGGGTCGGGGAAGCGGCGGCGGTTCCAGTTGAAGGTGTAGCGCAGATTGTCCTCCTCGCCGGAGGAGTAGCCGGAGGCCAGCCAGAAATTGTCGATCCAGATCTGCTCCTGCAGATGCTTGTCCACCACCTTGTAGATTTCCTGGTCGCAGTCCTTCTCCAGCTCCGCGTAGTACATGGTGGACATGCAGTAGCCGAGAGACTGCCTGGTGGGCAGGATGGTGCGGCCCGTGAGCCAGGTGTAGCGGGTGATCACGTCCTTCATGTCCGGGCCGTTGATCAGGAAGAGATCGATGTCGCCGCCGTCGGTCTGGTAGTAGCAGTAGCGTTCCCAGTAGCCGGAGATTTCCTGTCCCAGGTCGAACACGCAGTCATAGGAATTGTGATAGAACAGGCCCAGGGCCCTGCGCCGGTCTTCATTGACGCGGATGTAAAACGGGATGTGCTTGTACATGGGGTCGCCGGTCTCCGGATCGTGGCCGATGGCGTCCTTGGGGCTCATGCGCAGGCGGCGGAATTTCTTGTCAAGGTGGCCGGTCTTTTCCCCGAAGCCGTAGAAGTGGTCCTTCTCCCGATCCATGCAGGAATAGTGGGAGAGGCGGCCCAGGTGGTCCTTCTCAAAGGCGCGCTCGGGCAGGTCCCGGTAAAGGGTCTGTCCGTCGGCGTCCAGAAGCCGGAAGGAGAACGGCTGTTTCTGCAAAACGAGGGTCACGGTCGCCGTCCGGAAGCGGAGGCCTTTTTCATCCTCGACGCAGGAAACGTCCAGGGCGGTGATGCGCTGCCGCTCGCCCCGGAAAAGGGGGTCCAGGCGATCGGCCCAGGCGGTGGTCACCAGGGTATAGGATGCCTCGTCGAATTTGCGGTCAAAGTTTACACGGATGCGGATCACGTCATCCGACAGGAAAACCAGCAGCGCGTCCGCGGTATCCGCGTGCAGCAGCCAGCCGTTTTCGGTTTTTTCATAGGATACAAGGCGGTTTACCAGCATAGGGGCAGCTCCTTCTCAACTCTTCACTCTGTGATTGCGCCGCTTTTGCGCTTGCCCCGGCGGGGCAGGCGCAAAACGCGGCGGCGGGAATCCGGCATTGGCCGGTTCCGGTTTTACATGCCGATCAGATCGAAGTCCTCAAAGCTCACGGTCAGCGTCGTGTCCTGCCGGGGATTTGCGTATTTCACCAGCACGGCGCGCCTGGACTGGCCGTAGTACCAGCCCTCGGAGGCCGCGTCGAACTTGCGCCGATTGAGGTAGTGCTCCAGCTTCCTGTCGCCCAGGGCCACCCAGAAGGGGCTGCGGTCCTTGCGGATCATCTCAACCGTGACGGTTTCTACGGTGTCGGCCTAGCTGCCTTCGGACCGGAAGGCGACCTTCACCACGCTCTCGCCGGTCATGGCGATCTCCGTCCTGCGGTAGACGCCCCTGCGGAAGTCGTTGGAAACGCCGTCGTCGTCATAGAGGGTGTAGCTGCTCTCTCTGCCGGGGGCGAGGATCAGGTGCAGGGCGCTGGTATGGTCCCGCTCCATGCTCATAAGCTGGTTGTCCGCCATGGGAATGACGGCGCCCTCGCGGATAAAGAGTGGAATGGTCGTGAGGTCAACGGGCACCTCGATGGTCTGGCCGCCCTCATAGCAGCGGAACTTGTCGTTCCAGTCATACCAGCTGCAGCCGGCCGGGAGATATACCTTTCTGGTCTTTGCGCCCGGCTCCAGGACATTGGCCACCAGAATGTCGCGGCCGAAGAGGAACTCGAAGCTCTCGTCGTAGACCTTTTCGTCATTCTGGAACTCGTACACCAGCGCGCGCATGATGGGGGCGCCGGTTTGGCTGGCCTCATACTCGGCGGAATAGAGGTAAGGCGTCATGCGGTAGCGCAGGAGGATGGCGTCCCGGATGAGGGGCACGGAGTCCCGGAACATCCAGGGCTCGGTGACGGTATTGTCGTTGGAGGCGGAGTGGATGGAGAAGCGGGGCTGGAAGATGCCGTTCTGCACCCAGCGGACGAACAGCTCCTCGCTGGGCGCCGGGCCGGCAAAGCCGCCGATGTCCGCGCCCTCGTTGGGCTGGCCGGAGAGGCCCATGCCGGTGATGATGGGAATGTTGTACTGCAGGCTCTTCCAGCTGGTGTAGTTGTCGCCGCACCAGGTCTGGGCGTATTTCTGGATGCCGGAGCTGCCGCTGCGGCAGACCACGTAGGGCCGCGCGTCGGGGTTGTGCTCCTCCACGGCCTCGTTGCCCAGGCGGCACATGATGGTGCACATGAGCGGCTTGAGCTGTCCGATGGTACCGCCCTTGCCGTCGAAGTCCACTCTGGCATCCTTGTCCAGGAGGCTGTCGTACTCGCAGTTGTCATCCCATATGGAATCGGTGCCCACGTCGATGACGTTTTCGATCAGGTAATCCTTCCAGGCGCGCCGGGCCTCGGGCTTGGTGTAGTCCCAGAAGGCGCCGTCGCCGCCCCACCAGGAGCCGACGGCATAGGTTTCGGGATTCTCGCTGTCCTTTACGAAAACATCCTTTTCGTTGAATTCATCAAACCAGGGGTGGCAGAGCAGAATGCCGGGCTTCACGTTGGGCACGTTCTGGGCGCCCTTCTCGTTCATGGCGGCAAAATAGGCTCTGGGGTTCTTGAAGCGCTCGGTGTTCCAGGTGAAGACGCAGCGCTTGCCGTTTACGCTGGTATAGCCGGAGGAGAGGTGGAAGCCGTCGATGGGGAAGCCCTCCTCCTTGATGGTGTCGATAAAGTCCAGCACCGCGTCGTCGCTGTCCTTCTCAAGCTCGGGATAGTACATGCTGGAGCCCTGATAGCCCAGGGCGCGCTTCGGCAGCAGGGCGGGCCGGCCGGTGAGCAGGGTGTAGTTGTCGACAATCCGGCTGAGCGTATTGCCGCCCAGGAGGAAGAGGTCAACGTCACCGCCGTCGGCCTGCCAGTAGGTGTAGCGGGGCCAGTAGTTGGACTTTTCCTTGCCCATGTTGAACACGGACTCATAGAAGTTGTGGTAGAACAATCCCACGGCCTTCTTCGTCTGCCGGTTCAGGCGGATATAGAAGGGAATGTGCTTGTAGAGGGTGTCCATCAGCTCGGCGTCATAGCCCATGGCGTCGGTGGCGCGCTCGCGCAGGAAGGCCTTGTTCTTGTTGAGGGCGCCGGCCTTCTCGCCAAAGCCGTAGAAGCAGTCGTCCTCCTGCATGCGGCTGTATGCGGTGACGCGCTTATTGCTGTCGAGGGTGAAGGGGCTTCCCGCCAGGGTGGAATAGAGCTCGGTGCCCTCAGCGTCGAAGAGGCGGATGCAGATGGGGTCCCGGTCCAGCTCCAGACGCAGAGCGGCGGATTCAAAGACAAGGGTCTTCTCCCCTTCCGTAAGCTTCGGCCGCACAGGCTCCAGGCGGCTGCGCTGGCCGGAAAAGAGGGGGTCAAGCCGGTCTTCCCAGGCGGTGGTCATAAGAATATAGGACTCCTCCGCCAGTTCCCGGTCGAAGGAGGCGCGAACACGCACCACCTCGTCGGTGACGAAGACGATTCTGATGTCGCAGCTGTTGGTATGGACAAGGGCGTATCCGCCGCATTTTTCAAGCCCGGTAATTCTTCTGCAGATTTCCATAGCTTTGCTCCTTTACGGTTTTTCGTAATAGACAGGAAAACGGCGGGCTGCCGCACTGCCGTCGTGAAACACGGTCAGGGGCAGTCCGCCGACAAAAGGGTTTCGATCTGTTCGGATCAGCCGTTCCAGCCCATGGCCGGGATCAGCTTGGTCCAGTAGGGCAGGCTGAGGGAGATCTGCGGGATATAGGTGACGAGGAAGAGCGCGACCACCATGGCGACAAAGATGGGGACGATGTACCTGGTGACGCCCTCGATCTTGACCTTGGCCACGCCGCAGCCCACGAACAGGCAGGAGCCCACCGGCGGGGTCACGGAGCCGATGCCCAGGTTGGTGATGAGCATAAGGCCGAAGTGCACGTCGCTCATGCCGATGCTGCGGGCGATGGGCAGGAAGATCGGCACGAAGATCAGCACGGCCGGGGTCAGATCCAGGAACATGCCCATGACCAGCAGGAACACGTTCATGATCAGCAGGATCACGTAGCGGTTGTCGGACACGCCCATGATCATGTCGGAGATGGCGCCGGGGATCTTGGTGCGGGCCATGACGTAGGCCATGATGGAGGAGGCCGCGATCAGGAAGAGGATGGTGGCGCTGCTCTTCATGGTGTCGGCCAGCAGGTTGTAGAAGGTCTTGAAGTCCATCTCGCGATAGATAATCGCAAGCACGCCGCAGTACAGGCACATGACCACGCCGGCCTCGGTGGCGGTGAAAATGCCGGCCAGGATACCGCCCATGACGATGATGACCGCCAGAAGCGAGGGAATCGCCTCCACCCAGATTTTCCAGGCGGGATCGGGATCCTTCACGTCGGACTTCTTGTATCCAAGCCTGACGGCAAGGAAAATGGCCACGATGGCAACGCAGATGCCCAGGATGGCGCCAACGAAATAGCCGCCCATGAACAGAGCCGCCACGGAGACGCCGCCGGCGGTGATGGAGTAAAGAATCAGCGGGCCGGAGGGCGGGATCAGGATGCCGGTGGGCGCGGAGCAGATGTTGACTGCCGCGGAGTAGTTGGGATCGTAGCCCTCGTCCGCCTCAAGGGGAGAGAGGATCGAACCCATGGCGGAGGTGGCGGCCACGGAGGAGCCGGACACCGCGCCGAAGAACATGTTGGCAAGCACGTTGGTGGCAGCCAGGTAGCCGGGAATGCCGCCCACCAGCAGGCGCGCCAGGCGTACAAGCCGTTTGGCGATGCCGCCTTTGTTCATGATGTTGCCGCCCAATGAGAAGAAGGGCAGGGCCAGCAGGGAGAAGGAGTCCAGGCCGGAGAAGCACTTCTGGGCGGCCGTGAAGGCAAAGCCCTCCAGATCGGAACGGCCGGAGGCGACGATGGCAATTACGGAGGCAATGCCGATGCCGGCGGAGATGGGCACGCCCGCAAAGAGCATGATGAAGAAGGCTACGAACAGGATAATTGTTGCTTTGATAACCATTACTGCTTCGCTCCTTTCCTGTCCGCAATCAGCTGGACGTACTTGAGGATGCGCGCAAGGACGATCAGCACGCCGCAGATCGGCTCAACCAGATAGAGGGTCTTCATGGGGATGTGCATGACGGAGGACACGTTCGTCGCGGTTGCGGAGAGCTTCCATCCGCCGTAGATGAAGACGTAAACGACAAAAAACAGAATGCAGATCTCGATGAAGACGTCCAGAACCACCTTGAAGGGTCCCTTTGCCTTGTCGGTGATCAGCGTGAGGGCCAGATGCTCGTCCCGGTAGAAGCAGTAGGCGGAGCCGATGAAGCCCGCGATAATCAGCACGTAGCGCAGCAACTCATCGGTGAAGGTGGAGGGATTGCCCAGCACCCAGCGGGTAAAAATCTGCCAGGTGCCGAACACCAGCAGGGTCAGCATGGCAAGTGCCATCAGGAAGCGCATGACGGTATCAAGCACTTTTTCAATTTTCTTCAAGTACTACCATCTCCTCTGTGATAGGATTCATTCTTAAGGGAAAGAGCGGCTTATCACCGCCTGGGTGGTAAGCCGCTCTCTGTTCCAGACTAACAGATGGAATGTTAAGCTGAGAGGATTCTGTTTTTCGGATCAGCCGGCAGCCTGGATGCGCTCGACGAAGGCGTAGGTGTCGGGGTCGCTGGTCTTCAGGTTCTCGTAGATGCCCTGGACGGCTTCCTGGAAGGCGGCCTTGTCCACGTCGGTGACGTACTCGACCTTGCCCTCGACCTGGGCCTTCACGTCCTCTTCGAACTGGGCCCACAGCTCACGGTAGTTGGCGACCATGTCGGCTGCGGTCTCGCGCATGATCTGCTGCTGCTCGGGGGTGAGCTCGTTCCAGATCTCGGTGGAGATGATGATGACGTCGGGAATCATGGTGTGCTCGTCGTAGCAGTAGTAGCCGGTCACGTCGGCGTGGTCACGCATGGCGGTGATGTTGTTCTCAGCGCCGTCGATAACGCCCTGCTGCAA
>CAMVIC010000010.1 GCA_947167435.1 uncultured Clostridia bacterium
ATTGGTTTGTGTTAAACTTGCGTACATGATGAATGAATTTGAAAAACGATATATTGCGGCTCGAAAAGCTGTTGTAAGGGCGGATTTTTCACGCTTAAACGACCGTCAGATTGAGGCGGTTATGGCCACGGAGGGTCCTCTGCTGGTTCTGGCCGGTGCCGGCAGCGGCAAGACCACGGTGCTGATTAACCGCATTGCCAACCTTCTGAAATACGGCCGCGCCGGGGACAGTGAGGAAATCCCGTCCTCCGCAGATGAAAAGGATCTCAGAATTCTGGAAACCGGTGGGCCTGAGGCGGAAAGACTTGCAGCACTGGATCCGGTTGCTCCCTGGAGAATTCTTGCCATTACCTTTACCAACAAGGCGGCGGAAGAACTGAAAAACCGTCTTGCGGATTTGCTTGGACAGGACGCGGAAGATATCTGGGCCTGCACCTTTCACTCCGCCTGTGTCCGGATTCTGCGTCGTGACGCGGAGAAGCTCGGTTTTTCCAGCAACTTTTCCATATATGATACCTCCGATAGTCAGGCGCTGGTCAAGCGCATCCTGAAAGACATGGACCTGGACGAGAAGACCTTTCCGCCCCGTGCAGTTCTGTCGGAAATCAGCCGGGCAAAGGACGCGCAGATTGGTGCTGCCGAATACCTTCGGGACGCCAGAGCTTCTTCCGACTTTCGGCGCAGCAAAATGGGAGAAATCTACAGCGAGTACATGCGCCGTATGTTTGCGGCAAACGCCATGGATTTCGATGATCTGATTTCCTTCACCGTCAAGCTCCTGCAGGAGCAGGAAGACGTAAGGGACTATTGGCAGCGGCGTTTTCGCTATGTTCTGATTGACGAGTATCAGGACACAAATCACCTGCAGTATCTTCTGGCCGCCCTCCTGGCCGGGCACTGGGGCAACATCTGCGTAGTAGGCGATGACGACCAGAGCATTTACAAATTCCGCGGCGCAACCATTGAAAACATTCTCTCTTTCGAGCAGCAGTTCAAAAACTGCCGCACCATCCGTCTGGAACAGAACTATCGCAGCACCTCCCACATTCTGGACGCCGCCAATGCCGTCATCCGGAATAACGTGGGCCGCAAGGGGAAGGAGCTGTGGACCAATTCCGGTACCGGCGATCTGATTCAACTCTTTTTTGCTGATAACGAAAATGACGAGGCACAGTATGTGGCCTCCACCATCATGGGTTCTTACAGCCAGGGCGCAAACTGGCGGGACCACGCGGTATTATACCGCATGAATGCCCAGTCCAACCAGTTGGA
Source organism: uncultured Clostridia bacterium (assembly GCA_947167435.1). Next base: position 1,273 of record CAMVIC010000010.1, read on the forward strand.
ATTTGCCTTCAAGCGCAATGGTATCCCCTATCGGATCATTGGCGGAACCCGCTTTTTTGACCACACGGAAATCAAAGACCTTCTCTCTTATCTGAATGTGATTGCCGCCCCGAATGACGACCTGCGCTTAAGTCGTATCATCAACAGCCCTCCAAGGGGGATTGGGGAGCGGAGCGTGGAAGTCGCCCGGGAATTGGCCTCAGCCCAGGGCTGCAGCCTGTTCGCTGTAGTTCGCGATGCGGACCGTTATCCGGAGTTGAGCCGTCCGGCCGTCAAGATGCGCAAATTTGCCGCCATGCTGGAAGAGCTTCGTGCTTTTTCCGAGAACAACAGCCCGGACGCACTGTATGATGAGCTTCTTGAAAAGACCGGCTATCTGCGCAATCTGGAGGAATCGAGCGATCCGAAAGACGCGGCCAGAGCGGAAAACGTAAAAGAACTCAAGAGCAGCATCCTTGGTTATATGAAGGAATCCGGAGATTTGAGCCTGGAGGGCTATCTTGCCAACGTCGCGCTCTATACCGACATGGACAATTATGACCGGGATGCAGACAGCGTAGTTCTGATGACCATGCACAGTGCCAAAGGGCTGGAATTTCCGACGGTGTTCCTGGTGGGGATGGAAGAGAGTATTTTCCCCGGCCTGCGCGCCATTGGCGAACCGGAAGAAATGGAGGAGGAGCGTCGGCTTTGCTATGTGGCCATCACCCGGGCCAAGCGTCATCTGCATCTGGTCTGTGCCAGACAGCGGATGCTCTTCGGGCGGACGACCGCAAACCGGGTTTCCCGCTTTGTAGACGAAATTCCGGAGGAACATATCCGGAAAAACATCCCCAAAGGCTATTCCTATCGGGACCGGAATCCCTCTCTGATGTATGCACACGCCCCACAGAGGACGGTCAAATATCAAGTTACCCCGCCCTCTCCCCCGACAGGCAAAACGGCTTCACCTGCTGATTTTTCCGCAGGTGACCTGGTGGACCATAAAGCTTTCGGCCCCGGGCAGATTACCAGAATGCAGCCTATGGGGAATGATTATCTGATTGAGATTCAATTTGAAAAGGTCGGCCTGAAAAAGCTGATGCTGCGCGCGGCAGCACCAAACATGAACAAACGCTGATCTATTTCTGCAGAAGGGGGAATTTCCCTGAAAACGATAGTTTCCGAACAAATCAGTGACCTGGTGGCCAGACTCTGCATCCAGGCCAACTGTCAGTTGCCGGAGGATATGGCTGCGGCCATGGAGAGACGCTGCCGGGAGGAACCCTGGCCGCTCGCGCAGCGCACACTCTCTGTACTGCGGGACAATTTCCTGCTGGCCGGTCGGGATTGTCTTCCCATCTGCCAGGATACGGGCCTTGCCTGCGTGTTTGTCAGGCTGGGACAGGATGTCCATCTGGAGGGCAGCCTGCAGTCTGCCATTGACGAGGGTGTACGCCGCGGTTACGCTGAGGGCTATCTTCGCAAAAGCGTGGTGTCGGATCCTCTCCGCCGGGTCAACACGGATGACAACACCCCGGCGTTTGTAACACTGGAGGTGGTTGCGGGTGACACGTTGGAGATTACGGTACTTCCCAAGGGCGCAGGCAGCGAAAACATGAGCCGCCTTGCCATGCTTAAGCCAGCTGACGGCGCAGAAGGGGTAAAACGTTTCATTCTGGAGACGGTCCGCATCGCAGGTGCAAATCCCTGCCCGCCTGTCGTCCTTGGTGTCGGCATCGGCGGCAGTTTTGACAAGGTTGCCGCTCTGGCCAAGCATGCTCTGCTCCGCCCTGTCGATCAGCCGAATCCGGATCCCTTTTATGCGGCGCTGGAACAGGAGCTTCTGGAGGAGATCAATTCCCTCGGCATCGGCCCCCAGGGCTTTGGCGGGCAGACCACGGCGCTTGCCGTAAACATTGAAACCATGGCCACCCATGTGGCAGAACTGCCTGTAGCCGTGAACGTCAGCTGTCATGCTACCCGCCGTGCAACCGGCATTCTGTGAGGTGATTATCGCAATGGAACATAAACTCATCAGCCCCGCAGATAAGGAGGATTTGTCCGTCCTGCGCGCCGGGGATACCGTTATGCTGAGCGGCATCGTCTATACTGCGCGGGATGCCGCGCATAAACGCCTTACAGAACTGCTGGACCATGGGAAGGAGCTTCCCCTTCCGATAAGCGGAAGTGCCATCTATTATGTTGGGCCCACGCCGGAAAAACCCGGTCAGGTCATCGGGTCTGCCGGCCCCACCACCTCCGGGCGGATGGACGGCTATGCGCCGCGGCTGCTGGACCTGGGCCTGGCCGTGATGATTGGCAAGGGATCTCGGAGTCAGGCGGTAGTGGACGCCATCGTGCGAAACGGTGCGGTGTATCTGGCGGCCCTTGGCGGCGCCGGGGTCATCATGAGTCAGAGTGTGAAGAAATGTGAAATCATCTGCTGGGAGGATCTGGGCTGCGAAGCGGTACGACGCCTGGAAGTGCAGGACATGCCGCTTACCGTCGTCATCGACAGTCTGGGCAACAACCTGTATGAACTGGGGCCGAAACAGTATCTGGCTGAATCCAATATCTGAACAAAGCGAGAGCTCTTTTCTTTCCTGAAAAGAGCTCTCGCTTTGTTCACAGGATTTTGGAAAGCAAGTTTGCAATCGGGAAATAGGCGATGGGCAGAAAAATGGCGGGCAGCATATTTGCCACCTTGATCCGCTGCTGCACAGCCCCAAGCATATTCAGGGCCATACCGATCAGAATCACGCCGCCTACCGCCGACATTTCCGTAACCACAGCCGAACTCAGAGCGGGACCGACCAGACCGGCAAGCAGCGTCAGTCCGCCTTGAAAAACAAGAATGAACAGGACCGAGCAGGTCACGCCAAAACCCATGGCTGCTGCGAAGGCCATGGAAGAGACGAAATCCATGGTGCTTTTCGCAAAGATGATGCTGTAATCGTGGTTGATCCCTGCCTCAAGAGAGCCCACAATGGTCATGGACCCGATACAGAACAGAATACAGGCAGAAACAAAGCCTTCCGTAAAGCGGCTGCCCCCCAGCTTTCCCTTGGGCAGCTTGCTTTTGATATAATCACCGGCGTGCTCGATTCCGTCGTCAATCCGCAGCAGCTCGCCGAGCGCAGTCCCAATCACCATGCACAGGATCACGCACAGCAATTCCTTTGTGGCAATGGCGCTGGATATACCAATCACCACCGTGCACAATCCCAGCGCACGCATAAGCGCATCCTGCAGCGTCTCTTTCAGACGGTTTCGGAAAAGGATGCCCAGCATGCTCCCCACAAGGACTGTGGCCATGTTGACAAATACCGCCGGCATTTCTCAGCTCTCCTTCTGCAGGTAATCCTTCAGAAACAGAATTGCCTGTCTGTATCCCTCAAAACCAAGCCCCATATAGGTCTTGACGCAGGCCATTCCCGCATACGAGATCTGTCGGAAAGCTTCCCGATCTTTCACGTTGGAAATATGGACCTCTACTGTCGGGAGCCCTACAGCCTTCAGCGCGTCCAGAATCGCGATGCTGGTGTGGGTATAGGCCGCAGGATTGATTACGATCCCGTCAAAAAAACCGTATGCGCTCTGAATCTGATCCACCAAATCCCCCTCATGATTGGACTGAAAGCATTCCACTTCAATATCCTCTTCACGGCAGGTTTCCCGGATAAAAGCCAGAAGATCCTCGTAGCTCTCTTTGCCGTAAATACCTGGCTCCCGAAGCCCCAGCATGTTGATATTCGGTCCGTTGATCACAAGAAACTTCATCTCATGTCCTCCACAATCTGTGCTGCCGTCTCATCCGCAGATCTGTCATTGGCAACAATCCGGTCGGCAAATCCTTCATAGAAAGGCTTGCGTATCTCATACAGTTCATTCAGGTCGTTTTTCAAGGAGAGGGGGCGGCCGGTTTTTTCCAGCTTTCCGATTTCCCGCTGCAGCCAGAAGATTCTCCCGTTCTGATGCAGAAGATCATAGTTTTCTGCCCGGGTGACACATCCGCCGCCGGTGGATATGATTGCGCCGGACAGTTTTCCCAAATCAGCCAGCACCTCATGCTCCAGGCGGCGAAATGTCTCCTCGCCGTCCCGGGTAAAAATCTCCGGTATGGTGCAGCCGGCGCGCTCTTCCACAGCGGCGTCTGCCTCATAAACCGGGCGCCCGGTCATTTTCCCCAGCGCAGAAGCGACCGTGCTCTTGCCGCAGCCGGGCATACCGATCAGAATGATGTTCTGCATTCCGGCGGAGAGTTCCCGCTGAATCCGTTCAATCTCGGTATCGGGAATCTGTTTTTTCTGAAACTGTTCCGAGCTTCGCTTTGCCTGCCCCACCAGCATATAAAGGCCGCTGGCGCAGGGAATGTTCAGCTTCTCTGCCTGGAGAATAAGTGCGGTACGGGCCGGGTTATATACCACGTCCAGCACGCCTTCACAGTCCGGGAAGCTCCGCAGGTTCACCGCTGCAGTTCCATTGTTCGGATACATTCCCAGAGGGGTTGTATTGATGATCAACTGTGCATCTCTGTGGCGGTCAAGATTATTGTAATTGTTCTCCCCGGTTCGAGAAATCACAATCACCTGTCCGGCGCCCAACTCACGCAGAACCTCACAGGCCATGACTGAGGCTCCACCGCTGCCCAACACCAATGCTTTTTTGTTCTGCACCGGTATTTGCGCGCGCCGGATCAGCTTCTCGAAGCCGTAGGCGTCGGTGTTGTCCCCATAAAGGCTGCCGTCCGGGCGGCGCACCAGGGTGTTCACGCTTCCGATTCTGCGCGCTCGCTCCGACAGTTCAGAACAATAGGGCAGCACGGCTTTCTTATAGGGGATCGTCACATTCAAACCGTCCCAGTTTCCATGGAGCAGGAAGTCCTCCAGCTCATCACGGCTGCGCTCGTAGAGCTTGTATTCGTAGTCGCCAAGCATCGCATGAATTGCCGGAGAATAGCTGTGTCCCAGCTTTTCACCAAGCAGACCGCATTTGAGCATCATACCACCTCCCGATAGCTTCCCAGATAGGAGAACTCTTCGGATATGCTCTCCAGCTCACCCATCAGCTGGATAAACGCCGGAGAGTACACCGAAGTATCCAGGTCAAAATAAAACATGAACTCAAAATCCCGCTCCGGGAGCGGACGACTCTCCAGTTTGATAAGATTAATCCCAAGGGCATAGAAGCGGGACAGCACCTTATAGAGTGAGCCTGGCTCATGGGGCAGCACCATCATCAGACTGGTTCGGTCGGCGCCGGGATAAATCTCCAGTTTCCGGGAGATACAGATAAAGCGCGTATAGTTGTTGCCCCGATCCTGGACCGATTCTGCCAGGCAGGACAAGCCATACAGTTTCATACATATCCGGGAGGACAGCGCGGCCACGCGGTTGCTATCAGATTCTGCCACCATTTTTGCCGCCACCGCTGTGTTCTCACAGGGGACGACCCTCACCCCGGGCAAAGTCTGGAGAAAGCCGCGGCACTGACTGATTGCCTGCTGATGGGAGTAGATTTCCTTGATATCCGAAAGCTGCGTACCGGGCTTCACCAGCAGATTGTGATCCACCTTCAGCCGGAGGCTGCGCACGATGCGGAAATTGTGCTTCATCATCAGGTCATAAACAGCGTTTACGGAACCGGCAGTGCTGTTTTCCACGGGGATCACACCGTATTCGCAAAGTCCGTTTTCAATGGCGGAAAACACCGCTCCGAAAGATGCAAAATAGGAAATTTTGGGGTGCCGAAACAGCTTGTCACAGGCAAGCTGTGCATATGCGCCCTCCACACCCTGACAGGCGACTGAAGGATTGTCCGGGAAAAGGAAGGGTGTCTGCTCGATGGCGCTTTTGATCTGCCCGGTCAGTACGGTCTCCTTATCCAGAAGTCGGTGCTGGCTGCTTCGGCTCAGCTCCATAATCAGGGAATACAGGGAAGCAGTATACTCGCGCAGATCATCCGGACTCATGTCCATGACAGACTGTATCTTTTCTCTTTCCCGCTTTGTGTCCAAGATCGGCAATTTCTGCTGCCGTTTGTATTCCGCGATGCCTGCAGAAATCTCCATTCGTTCCACAAAGAGCTTCACAAGTTCTGCATCCAATTGATCCAGCCGCTCTCTGTAAGCATTCAAATCCATTTCAGACTTCCTTTCTTCGCTGCAGCAGCGCGTCATACACGGCAATCGCTGCCGCCGCCTCCACCACCGGAACTGCCCTCGGCACCACGCAGGGGTCATGCCGTCCGCCGATCATCAGCGTCTCCTCGCGAAGCTCCTGCATGTGTACCGTTTTCTGCTCTCTGGCGATGGATGGCGTCGGCTTGAACGCTGCGCGGAAGACCAGCGGCATTCCGGTTGTAATCCCGCCCAGGATTCCTCCCGCATGATTGCTTGACGTACAGATTCTCCCATTCTCCACTACGAAGGGATCGTTGTTTTCACTGCCGCGCATCCCAGCGACCTGAAAGCCTGCCCCAAATTCAAGGCCCTTGACAGCCGGAATTCCAAAGACAATGGACGCAATCCGATTCTCCATACCGTCAAACATAGGATCCCCAAGCCCGGCGGGAAGTCCCAGAACGCAGCATTCCACAATGCCGCCGACAGAGTCCCCTTCCGCCTTCGCCTGCAGGATTCTGTCCTGCATCTGTCGCCCGCATTCATCATTCACGGTGGGGAATGCTTTCTCTGCCGTGCGCTCCGTCAGTTCCCCCTGATCCCACACGTCCGCAATCCGCAGGATGCGGGAGATTACCGTGATCCCCTCCTGTTCCAGAAATTGCAGACAAATTCCGCCTGCGATACAGAGCGGAGCGGTCAGGCGTCCGGAGAAATGCCCTCCGCCGGCGAAATCCTGATTTCCGCCGTATTTGATCTGGGCAGTATAGTCCGCATGTCCGGGGCGAGGCAGCTGTGAAAAAGCGGCGTAGTCCCCGGAGCGTGTGTCGGAATTGCGGAGGATTGCCGTCAACGGCGTACCACAGGTCACATTTCCCCGCAGCCCGGAGAGAAATTCGGGTATGTCTGTCTCCCGCCTGGCAGTGGAGTATGCGTTTCTTCCGGGGGCACGTCGATCCAGAAATCGCTGCAGGCGCTCAAAGTCGATGCTCTCCCCCGCCGGAATTCCTTCCATCGTTACGCCGATGGCAGCGGAATGAGACTGTCCGAAAACAGTAAGACGCAGGTTTTGTCCGTAGCTGCTGCTCATGCTTCGCCTCCTGTCAGGCTGTCCAAATCTTCCCAAAAGCGCGGGTAGGACTTCTGAACACACTCCGCACCCGTGATCTCCACCGGAGAAACGCTTGCCATCGCGGCCACGGCAGCAGACATGGCAATTCTGTGATCCCCAAAGGAATCGATGGTTCCGCCATGCAGCGCCGCTTTCCCACGAATTACAAGTCCGTCCTCCAGCTCTGTTACATCCGCTCCGAGACTACGCAGCAGCTCTGTCGTGCTGCGCAGGCGATCCGACTCTTTTAGGCGCAGCCGTGCAGCATGGACAATTCGCGTCTCCCCTTCGGAAACCGACGCGAGCACGCTGAGTACAGGAATCAGATCCGGGATCGGCGCGGCGTCTATCACGGTTCCATGCCGGTACTGATCGCAAACAAAGACCGAGCTCTCAGAGAACTGTACATTTGCACCCATTTCCGAAAGGATATCCAGAATCGCCCTGTCCCCCTGGGAGGAGTGCAGATTTAAACCCTCAACTGTAATGCCTTCTTTGGACAAGGCGCCGGCGCAAAGGAAAAAGGCGGCGTTTGAATAATCGCCCTCTACCTGCAAACGCGGCGGCAGAAGAGCTTTCTGCCCGCCCGGAATTTGATAACGCGCGTCCCTCTTTTCAAGTTTTATTCCGGACAGGTCCAGGGCATCCTCCGTCATGGTGATATACGCGGAAGACTCCAGATTTCCGGTGACAGCAAGGCTACTGTCCCCTGCCAGGAAGGGAAGCGCCATCAAAAGCCCCGAGATATACTGGGAGGATACATTGCCCGGCAATGTGTAAGCGCCTGAGCGCAGCTGCCCACTGCAAAAGAGCTTCGCGCCATCTTCCGAGAATCTCATGCCGTGGGAGTTCAGCTCCGAATCCAACGGCGCAAGCGGGCGCTGGGGCAGTCGTCCTTCCCGGATGAAAACCGCATCTGCGCCCAACGCGCCGACCACAGGCAGGAGAAAACGCAGCGTAGAGCCGCTCTCCCCACAGGAAAGCTCACGCAGTCCTGTCGGTGTCTTCCGGATGGGCCGAACGAGAAGCGTGCCTTTCCCGGTCTCCCGGATGCTCGCCCCCAGCGCATTCAGGCAGCAGACAGTGGCTTCAATATCACGGGAGATTCCATCACAGATAATTTTGGTTTCCTTCTCTCCCATTGCAGCACAGATCAGCAAGCGGTGCGCCTGGGATTTGGACGCCGGAATGCATACGCTGCCGCTGCGTTGTCCGGGAGAAACCCGGCGGATCATCGCACACCTCCCAGGCGAAGCCAGTCTTTTACCTCTTCCAGTGGTACCGCCTCTATGCTGCATGAGCCTATGGCTCTCGGTACTATCAGATGCATGGTATCTCCGTCCAGTTTCTTGTCCGCTGCCACCGCCATGAACATTTTGTCCAACGGAAACTCTGTCTCTGTGGGGAGCTCATACTGCTTCAGAACGGACACGATTTTCTCCACGGTGTTCTCGGTACAGAAGCCTTTTTTCCAGGCTGCCCTGGCCATGATTGCCATGCCGATGGCAACCGCCTGCCCGTGCAAAACGGCAAAATCGCTGCAGGCCTCCACCGCATGACCGAAAGAATGTCCCAGGTTCAAAAGCTGCCGCTTTCCCCGGTCAAACTCATCCTCGTGCACAATGTCCCGCTTCATTTCCACGCAGGTCTGGATCACGTGCTCCACCTGCCCGGTGATCGGCGTCTTCCGAAGCTCTTCAAAAAAAGCCTCGTTTCCCAGCACGCCGTATTTGATTACTTCCGCGCTGCCGCAGCGGAGCTGTTCCGCGGGCAGTGTGTTCAGTGTCTCCGGGTCACAGTAAACCGCCAACGGCTGATAGAAGCTGCCAACCTGGTTTTTCCCGGTCTCAAGGTTCACTGCCGTTTTCCCGCCAACGGAAGAGTCCACTGCCGCGAGCAGAGTAGTCGGTACCTGCACAAAGCCGATACCGCGTTGGTAGGTTGCAGCGACAAATCCGCCCAGATCTCCTACCACACCGCCGCCGAGGGCCACCAGAACGTCGCTTCTCGTCAGGCGGTTCACGGAAAGGAAATGCAGCACTTCCCCGTAAGTACCAAGGCTTTTTGACCGCTCCCCGAAGGGCACCACATAGCTCAGCACCCGAAAACCCGCCTGCTCCAGGGAGTGGAGCGCACGCGCCCCGTAGAGCGGGAATACATGGTCGTCCGAGAGAACGACGGCGGTCTTCGCCCCGGTGAGCGGACGGAGCCGCTCTCCGACTTCATCCAGCAGCCCCCGGGCAATCTGAACCTCATAGGCCCGGGATGCGTTTACTTTCACCGTTTTCAATGGCCGTCCACCTCTTCCTTCCGTTTTCTGCCCTCGTCCAGCAGCCGCGTAAGCCCAGGCAGATCATCCGCCTCCATGGCGGTTTTGTATTCCGTCAGGCTGCCAATCAAGGTATCCAGCTCCCGGAGAAGGTAATCTTTATTCTCCAGGAACAGCTCTGCCCACATGGAAGGATTCAGCCAGGCAACCCGGGTCAGGTCCTTGTAACTGCCGGCGGAAAATCCTTTGTGCACAGATGCGGTTGGGCTCTTGATATAGGCGTTGGAAACCACATGGGCCAGCTGGGAAGTGAAAGCGATCATTGCGTCATGCTTCTCCGCCGTGGTGACAGAGAAGTGTCCGAAACCCGCAGGTGAGAGCAGCTCCTTTGCCCTGCTGAGCAGAAGAATATCGTCAAACACCGGCGGCACAAGTACCATCGGCGCGCCGTGATACAGGTTCGCGCGGGAATATTTATAACCGGAGTTATGCGTTCCGGCCATGGGATGACCGCCGATGTATGTAAACCCCCAGCGCTCCGCAAGCGGAAAGGCCGCTGCGCAGATTACACGCTTGGTGCCGCAGCAGTCGATCACCAGTGGTTTCTTTCCGATATAGGGTCCCATCTCCTCCAGCCAGGAAATGGCCGCCTCCGGATAAATCGCGATCAGGATCAGATCGCATTCTGAGGCATTTTCTTTGGTCAGCGCTTCCTGCACGTCGCCGTTCATCATGGCAAATTCCAGCACGGAGGCACTCCGATTCCAGGCAAGCACCCGGTGCCCCTCCTCATGATAGGCTTTCGCCAGAGAGCCGCCGATCAGGCCGAGTCCAACAATACCGACCGTCATTATGCCAAAACCTCCCGCAGCTTCCGTACCTTCTCCGCAAGGGCTGTGTACTCTTCCGGCCGCAGCGACTGGGCACCGTCGCAGAGTGCGTGGATGGGGTCGTTATGAACCTCGATGATCAGTCCATCGGCTCCTGCCGCGGTGCCGGCCAGTGCCATGGGCGGCACCAGTTTGGCAATTCCGGTGGCATGGCTGGGATCCACAATGACGGGCAGATGGGTCAGCTCGTGCAGCATGGGGACGGCGGAGAGATCCAGCGTGTTGCGGGTGTAATCGCTGAATGTGCGGATACCCCGTTCGCAGAGAATCACGCGCTCATTGCCGCTTGCCATAATATACTCCGCGCTCATCAGAAGCTCCTTAAGCGTGTTGGCAAGGCCCCGCTTGAGCAGAATCGGTTTATCCATTTTCCCAAGCTCCCGCAGCAGGTCAAAGTTCTGCATGTTGCGGGCTCCCACCTGAATCACGTCTACATCCGCAAAAAGGTCAATGTCCATGATATTCATCAGCTCTGTCACAATGGGCAGTCCCGTTTCCGCACGTGCAATACGCAGCAGCTCCAGCCCGGTGGCCTTCAATCCCGCGAAATCATACGGGGAGGTACGGGGCTTGAAGGCGCCGCCTCTCAGCATGTTGGCGCCGGCAGCCTTCACGGCCTTTGCCACCGTCACAATCTGTTCTTCGCTCTCTACGGAGCAGGGACCGGCGATCATGGCAAAGTGCCCGCCGCCAATCTTCACATCCCCGACTTCAACTATCAGATCGTCCGGATGGAACTTCCGGTTGCAGCATTTGAAGGGCTCTGTCACACGTTTTACCGAATCAACAATCTCAAGGCTGGAAACAAGATCCATGTCCACCCGGCTGGTGTCTCCGATCAGGCCCAGAACCGTCTGAAAATCTCCGTCGGAGACATGGATACGCAAGCCAAGATTCTGCAGCCAGGAAATCAGCTGCGCTTTCTTTTCTTTGGGGACACCATGCTTTAAAACAACGATCATCTCGTTTTCCTCCGTTTTCTGTTCTATTTCTGCCAGCCAAGAAAAAACTGCACAGGCTCAACCTGTGCAGCATTCTAAGCGATCCTCAAGCTTATTATTGCGCCACAAATCAGCCTTACCGTTTCTGTACAGTAAAGGAATAATATGCGGCAAAATAATAAGTCATCATTTCGTCCTCCCGGTCGGAAATACTGGAAATACTATATTCTTATCCCGCAGTTGTGTCAAGCGTAAACTTCCACAAACTTTTATACTTTAAGGAGTTAAAACTTTACAAAGCTGCCAGTTTCTCAAAGAGTCCCCCGCCGGGATATAATGCGCGTGCAATAACAGAGCGTAATTTCCATTTTTATCCGTCAAAAAAAGCTGTAACTTTTTCAAAATCGGCTTTACAGAATCCTCAGGAAAGTTCCCGGAAAGCTTGAAAGCAACAACATCTGAAACCTGTTTTCCATGTGGAAAAAGTTACATAACTATTTTAAATAATTTTACTGCAAAGAGTTATCAACATTTTCAACAGCTTTTTCAACAAGCATTTTTTCCCGGTATATCAGGGTTTTTTCAGATAATTGACTAAATGTGACGAAACCGCAAACCGCTTCAGGTTACGAAAAAGAAACAAAAAATAGTTAACATAAACTCAATTCGTTTCTCCCGGCATCCGCAACCATCCGGAATCCCGATAAGAGACAAAATCATCCTGGGCAACGATGATATGGTCAAAAAGCTCCACACCGATGGTCCGCAGCGCTTCATAAACCTGTTGGGTAACCTGATCGTCCTCCCGGGAAGGAAGCGCAAAGCCCTCCGGATGATTATGCGACAGGATTACATAGGCCGCTTTGTTTTGCACTGCGTATTCCACCAGTCTGCGGATGGAAAAATGAACCGTGTTTGCCTCACCGCGCCCCAGTTCCTGGCAGCGGATAATGCGTTTTCCGGAGTCCAGGCACAGGATGAGCGCCAGCTCATCCCGGATATTGGCAAATTGCGGGACCAGGTAGGCTCCGGCTTCCTGACTGGTGCGGATGTATTGGATATCTTCCGCCGCACGCAGCCTGCTGCGCCGCCCTAACTCCGGCACCAGCCGGATCAGTGCGGCCGTACTTCTTGAAATGCCCGGGATCTCACACAGCTCCTGTTCGCTGGCACTGAAAACCGCCTGGATTGAGCCGAAATGCTCCAGCAGCGCATGAGCGAGCGGATTGGTATCCTTCCTGGGAATCGCATAAAAGAGGAGCAGCTCCAGCGCATTTACGTCACTGATCGGATTGAGGCCATATTCCAGAAAGCTGCTGCGAAGCCGTTCCCGATGCCCATCGTGTACGCCCATGCTCTTCCCTCCTCTCCCGATCGGTTTCGTTTACAGCTCCATCGTCGCGTAGGCGTTCAGGTCACTGCCTGCGCGAGCGCCTGCCTGATATTCATAGTAAGCCTGGGCACCGATCATGGCGCCGTTATCTCCGCACAGACGCAGCGGCGGGACGAACAGTTGAAAGCCGTTTTCTTTGGCCGCAGCCTGAAAATCCGCCCGTATGCGGGAATTGGCCGCAACGCCGCCGGCGACGACCACTTTACCGTAGCCCAGTTCTTTCGCAGCCCGAATGGTTCTGGGTACAAGGCTGTCACTTACCGCCCTGGTAAAGGACGCGGCAAGCGCCGCCCGGTCGATGGTTTCCCCCTTCTGTTGGGCATTGTGTACCAGATTGATCACCGCAGTTTTTAAGCCGGAGAAGCTCATGTCATAGGCATTTCCGTCCACATGGGCGATGGGGAAGCTGTACTTGCTGTCGTCGCCCCCCTGAGAGAGTTGGTCAATGGGCTTTCCTCCCGGGTAGGGAAGTCCCAGCACGCGGGCTGTTTTATCAAAGCACTCCCCTGCCGCGTCGTCCCGGGTGGCACCCAGAATCTTCATGTCCGTATAGTCGCGCACATCTACCAAAATGGTATTGCCGCCAGAAATGGCAAGACAGAGAAAAGGCGGCTCCAGTTCCGGGTAAGCGAGATAATTCGCTGCGATATGCCCGCGGATATGGTGTACCGGGATCAGCGGCACCTTCAGCGCCAGCGCACAGGCCTTGGCGAAGTTGACGCCGACAAGAACCGCGCCGATCAGGCCCGGCGCATAGGAAACCGCCACCGCATCGATTTCACTCTTTTGGATTCCGGCGGCCTCAACTGCTTTCTGCGTCAGAATGGAGATGGACTCCACATGGCAGCGGGAGGCGATTTCCGGCACCACACCTCCATACACGGCGTGCAGGTCCGCCTGGGAAAAGATCTGGTCAGTCAGGATGTGACGTCCATTCTCGACGATCGCAACCGCGGTTTCATCGCAGGTGGACTCAAAGGCGAGTATTTTCATTCTGTTATGCCTCTAGTTATAAGTATTTAGTCATCAAAATGGCGTCTTCCCGGGGAAGCTCGTAATAGTTCTTTCGTTTTCCGACCGGGAGAAACCCGTGTTTTGCATAAAGCGCGATTGCAGCCTGGTTTCCGGCGCGCACTTCAAGGGTGACAAACGACAGTTCTCTGCGCTTTGCGGCATTCAGCATTTCCGAAATCAGAGCATCCGCAATCCCCTTGCGGCGACAGTCGGCCCGTACCGCCACATTGGAAATGTAACCTTCGTCCAGGACCGTCATCATCCCCACATAGCCGAGGACCGTACCCGCGCCGTCCTTCGCAGTAAAAAATTCATGCTGTCCGTCCGGCAGCTGCCCTCGCAGCTGCTCCCGGGTCCAGGGCAAAGAGAAGCAGGTGTTTTCAATTGCTTCAATCGCTTCCAGATCTGCTTCGACAGCGGGATATACTTGGAATTGCATTTCAGTGCGCCTCCGCCCAACTGTGCCCGGTATGGACCTCTGCCGTCAGCGGGACCGCCAGTACTGCCACCTGTTCCATCTCTTCCTTGAGGATTCGGCTGACCTGTTCCGCCTCTGCCTCCGGGCATTCCACGATCAGTTCGTCGTGTACCTGCAGCAGCAGCTTCGCCGCCAGCCGTTCCCGTTCCAACCGCTCGTATACGTGGACCATGGCCAGCTTGATGATATCCGCCGCCGTGCCCTGAATCGGCATATTCAAGGCGACCCGTTCTCCGAAGGCACGCATGTTGTAATTGGAGTTTTTCAGCTCCGGCAGATCCCGCCGGCGGCCGTAGAGTGTGGACACATACCCGTCTTCCCGCGCCTTTTCCACAACGGATTTCATATAGTCGCGAACTCCGTGATACTTTTCCAGATAGGCCTCCATATATGCCTTGGCCTCATTGGGATATACGCCGATATCCTGTGCCAGAGAGAAAGCGGAAATCCCATAGACGATACCGAAATTCACCGCTTTGGCTCTGCTTCGCAGGGTTGGCGTGACCTCCTCCAGGGGAACGTTGAACACTTTGGAGGCTGTCACC
>CAMVIC010000011.1 GCA_947167435.1 uncultured Clostridia bacterium
GTTGAATCATGTCCGCACACGCCGGGGGCGTGTGCATGAACCAGCCCGTAGAGACAGCTCACCTACTTCATCACAAACAAGCGAGGCGTTCACAGGGGCGACTCACTTGTTTGTGATGGTACTAACTGCGAACTCACGCGCCGACCAAGCGCAGCGCGATAAGCGCGTGTTTCTCCATCAGGAACGCAGTTTCTGATGGATCAGAGGCAGCTGCGGAAGGGGATGTTCTGGGGATGCTCGAAGCAGTCCTCAAAGCCCCGGCGATGGTGGAAGTACAGCTTGTCCTTGTCCTGGGGATAGGTGTAGTGTCCGCCCACCTGCCAGAAGAAGGGATGGAACTTGTATTCGTTCCGGTCCTTCTTGAACTCGTACAGCAGATGAATCTCCTCGCAGTCGGGAGCAAAGTTGGTCCACACGTCCCAGTGGATGGGAATGACCACCTTACACTTGAGGGCCTCTGCCATGCGCAGGATGTCCACCGAAGTCATCTTGTCCTGCATGCCCACGGGGTTCTCGCCAAAAGAGCCGAAGGCCACGTCTACGTCGTAGTCCTTGCCGTGCTTGGCAAAGTAGATGGAATAGTGGCTGTCGCCGGAGTGGTAGATGTTGCCGCCCGGGGTCTTCAGCAGGTAGTTGACCGCCTTGTCGTCCATGTCCGTGGGGCAGATGCCGGTCAGCTCTTCCCGGTCGGGGCCGGTGGAATCGGTGGTCACGATGCAGGTGCGGTCAAAGGAATCGAGCACTACGATCTCGATATCACCGATTTTGATCACGTCACCGGGCTTCACCACCCGGCAGCGGTCTTCGGGTACGCCCCACTTCATCCAGGTCTCCACGCTCTTCAGCGGGCCGATGAAGGGCACGGGCACTTCCTTGCCGTTTTCAATGGTGGTCATCCCGGACTGAATCACGTGGGCCGCCCACTCGGCGGACATGTGGTCCTGGTGGTAATGGGTGGCCAGCACCGCGTCCACGTGCTTGAAGGCGAAGGGGTCGCAGACGAAGGGGATGTTGCGCAGGTTCGGCTGCATCAGCCGGCCGCCGCACATGTTGGCCATCTGATGACCCACCTTCATCTTGTTGTCGCCATGGGTGCGCTTGCCGTTTCCGTTCCAGAAGTCGATGGTGATGTTGGTGTTGCCCGGCGTCTTCATCCAGATGCCCGTGCAGCCAAGCCACCACATGGCCACGTTCCCCTCAGGGACAACTGCGTTCTCGATATCCTCGTTCAGCCAGGTACCCCACTCGGGGAAGGTGGACATGATCCAGCTCTCGCGGGTCATTTCAGAAATCTTACTCATAGCGCTCTCCTCAAATAATTGAACTTTTGAAAAAACCGTCAGATTTCCTATACACCATAGACGCGGTGTATAGATTAATCAATTGCGTTCTTATAATATCACAGTATACCGAACATATTCAAGATAATTTTATGATAAAAATAACATTTAAATGAATTTTTCCCCCGGTATTTTCACCAAATCTCCGGGGGGCTTTTTGTTCAAACGTTCGATTTATAAGAAATATGCAAAAAAGGCGTGACTTTTTTGGGGGAATCCGCTAAAATGAACTCACGCATAACCATAAAATGAAAATGCGCTGTCGGATGTGATCAAATACGCGAATGTTTACTGGGTGAGGTGCCGCATGAATCGCAAGAAATCGGATATCGAACGCCGACGGAACGCCCTGCTGGAGATGATCCGGCAGACCAACGGCGAGCATTTGGACGTGGAACAGGTGGCGGCGCTGCTGGGCGTCTCGCCCGTGACGCTGCGACGGGATCTGACCGCGCTGAAGGAGGACGGACTGGTTACCCGGGGCTACGGCAAGGTGGCGCCGGTGGAGCACAGCGACCTGAGCATCACCACAACCGTCCCCGACGTGCTCAACCGCATCGCAATGCGGGCGGCCCGCTTCGTAGAGGAGGGGGATATCATCCTGCTCAACACCAGCCGCACGGCGCTGCAGATGCTGCGCTATATCGAGGCGCCAAACGTCACGGTGGTCACCAACAACGTTCTGGCCATCAATTCGCCCCACCGCAGCGACATGTCGCTGATCCTCACCGGCGGCGAGGTGCGCTATCCCAAATACGCCATGGTGGGCGACGTGGCCCAGCGCACGCTCCAGAGCATGAAAGCCACCAAGGCCTTTCTGGGATGCAGCGGCCTGTCCCTGGAATCGGGGATGACCACGGAGTATTTTTCCGAGGTGGGCATCAACAGCCTGATGCTCTCCCAGCTCAGCGGGCAGGTGTATATGCTGGCGGGGCACACCAAGCTGGGGCGCAACTCCAACTTCTCCAGCGGAGATATCCGGCTGATCGGCAACCTGATTACCGACCGGGGCGCTAACCCGGAGCTGGTTCAGCGCTTCCGGGACGCGGGACTGCAGGTTTACCTGGTCTGAGCCTGGATTTCCGCCTTCCGCAATTCAGAATCTCCCCGGCCCCGCCGCGCCGCAAAGCGGCGGACAATCCGGATTATAAGGCGCTGTCTCTGGCTGCTTCGGCAGCTGCAGAGGCGGCGCCTTTTTCGCGGCGTGACCGGCGGAAGGGGAAGGGCTTGAGTCACTGCGGGAATAATGATATAATATAATTTCAAAGCGACCGGGCGCGGCCTCAGGGGCCGCGCGGGAAGGAAAAATATGCAGAAGAAATGGTATCGGCTGGACACGGCGGCGCTTATCTTCCCGGCCATCACCCGGCGGGACTGGAGCAACGCCTTCCGCGTCTCGGCCACGCTGAGCGAGCCGGTGGACCCGGAGCTGCTGCAGAGGGCCACGGACGATCTGCGGCGGCGCTTCCCCTCTTACTTTGTCACCCTGCGCAAGGGGGTTTTCTGGTACTATCTGGAGGAGAGCGACAGACCGGTGCAGGTGCAGAGGGATTACGCCTATCCGCTCACCTTTATGAGCAGCCGGGAGCTGCGGAGAAACTGCCTGCGGGTACTCTATTATAAAAATCGGATTGCCGTGGAATGCTTTCACGCCCTGACCGACGGGCGCGGCGGCTGCGTCTTCCTCTGCAATCTGACGGCGCGCTATCTGGAGCTGAAATACGGCCTGACCATCCCCCGGGAGGGCATGCTGCGGGACCTGGACCGGAAAGCGCCGCCGGAGGAGCTGGAGGACAGCTTTTTGAAAAATGCGGCCCCGGTGGCCGCCGGGCGGAAGGAGCCGGCCTCCTATCATCTGCACGGGAGCCCGGAGCCCGGCGGGTTTCGGAATCTGACCACCGGCATCGTGGACACCCGGGCCCTGCTGGACACGGCCCACGGCTTCCGGGTGTCTGTCACGGGGCTGCTTGCCGGCGTCATGGCCGAGAGCATCATCGCCATGCAGGACGCGGAGCGGCCGAAGAAATGGCAGCGGCCGGTGAAAATCACCATCCCCGTGGACCTGCGCAGACTCTACGGCAGCAGCACCCTGCGGAATTTTTCCCTGGTTCTGAACGTGGGCGCGGACCCGCGCTATGGGGAGTACAGTCTGGAGCAGCTGTGCCGGACCATCTATCATCAGCTCTGCGCCTATGCCACGCCCCAGAACATGGCGGGCATGATCGCGGCAAACGTGCAGCCCCAGCAGCTCATCCCCCTGCGCCTTGCGCCGGTGGGGGTGAAAAATCTGGTGATGGACGCGGTGTACCGCCGCAGCGGCGAGAGCGGCGGCAGCCTGAACATCTCCAATCTGGGCCAGATCACACTGCCGGAGATCATGCAGCCCTATGTGAAGCGGATGGAATTCATCATCGGCCCTCAGCGCAGCTACCCCAACAACTGCTCCGTGCTGAGCTACGGCGGAAAAACCTATATCAACATGATTCGCAATATCCGGGAATCCGAGCTGGAGCGGCGCTTTTTCTCCAGGCTTGTGGAGCTGGGCATCCCGGTGGAAATTGAGAGCAACAGGAGATAAGCCATGTATTGTGTAAAATGCGGCGTAAAGCTGCAGGAGGGGACCGAGCGCTGTCCTCTGTGCGACACGCCCGTCTGGAACCCGGAGCAGAGCATGGGGGAGCGCAGCTATCCCGACACCATGCCCAAGCAGCACCGGGAGTCTGACCTGGCGGGGGCTTTGGCCATGACCATACTCTGCACGGTTGCCGTCATGGTCACGCTGACGGTCTGCTTCAAGCTGTACGGCCGGCTTCAGTGGGGCGGATACGTGATCTTCGGGATCTGCCTTTTCTACGTGATAGCCGTGCTGCCCGGCTGGTTTCGCCAGCCGAAGGGGGAAATCTTTGTGCCGGTGGACCACGTGGCAGTGGCCTTTTACGTGCTGTATATCTGCCTGAAAACCGGCGGACACTGGTTCATGAGCTTCGCCTTCCCCGTGATTCTGGCAAGCTGCCTGCTGAGTACGGCCATGATCTGCCTGCTGAAATACGTTCGGGGCGGCCGCCTGTTTATCCTCGGCGGCTTTTTGTTGCTGCTGGGCGGCTTTACCGTACTGGTGGAGTTCTTCCAGCACCTGAGCTTCGGCGCGGAAATGTTCCGCTGGAGCCTGTATTCGCTGACGGGCTTCGGCACGGCGGGACTTTTCCTGCTGGTGGCGGGCATGATTCCCGGGCTGCGCCACAACCTGAGAAAACGCTTCTTTTTCTGAGGAACCGCCATGTCGAAACATCTGTTTATCACCGAAAGACGCAGCATCCCGGTGGGAAGGCACAGCATCAAGCTCCTGATTCTCCGGCCGCTGGAGAGCCGGCAGGAAAAGGTGCCGGGGGTGCTGTGGGTCCATGGCGGCGGCTATCAGTCCGGCTCGGCCAAGGACATCTTTGCCACACGGGCCCTGTCCCTGGTGGTAAAGTTCGGCGCGGTGCTGGTGGCACCGAACTACCGTCTGTCAAAAAAGCACCCCTATCCCGCGGCGCTCCACGACTGCTATGCGGCGCTGCTGTACCTGAAGGAGCACGCGGAGGAGCTTGGCGTCCGCTCCGACCAGATCATGGTGGGCGGCGAGAGCGCCGGCGGCGGCATGGCGGCGGCGCTGTGCATGCTGGCGCATGACCGGCGGGAGGTGAACATCGCCTTCCAGATGCCGCTTTATCCCATGCTGGACGACCGGGACACCCTGTCCTCCCGGGACAATCACGCCCCCAACTGGAACACCAAACGCAACCATAAGGCCTGGAAACGCTAGCTGCGGGAGGCCTACGGCACGGATATCGTCTCCTGCTACGCGGCCCCGGCCCGGCGGGAGGACTATCGGGGACTTCCACCCTGCTATACCTTCGTGGGCGATATCGAGCCCTTCTATCAGGAGACCGTGGACTACGTCCGCCATCTGCAGGAGGCGGGGATTGCGGCAGCCGTGGACGTATATCCGGACTGGTTTCACGCCTATGACCTGTTTTTCCCCGCCAAAAAGATCGTGCGGGAGGCCATCGGCCGCTTTGAGGAACAGTATCAGTACGCGGCCTCCCACTATTTCGCCCCTCAGAACGAACCATAAAAGAGAAAAGGAAGGAAAACCATGGACCAGAAACTGGCAGGCAGGATCTGCGACGCCGTCATGGCGGCGGAGCAGGAGGCGGCGGAGCTGATTCTTCACGCTCACGGCATCCTGGCCGAGAACAAAACCGACCACCGCAACGTGGTCACCGAATACGACCGACGCGTACAGGAGCTGCTGATGCAGCGGCTGCGGTCTGCCGTGCCCGGCGCCCGCTTTTTCTGCGAGGAGAGCAATCAGCAGGATGAACTGGACGCGGAGCACGTGTTCATCATCGACCCCATCGACGGCACCATGAATTTCGTGCGGGGCTTCCAGCACAGCTGCATCTCCGTGGGCTATCTCCACCGGGGAGAGCTCTGGGTCGGCGCCGTGTGCAACCCCTATCTGCAGGAGATGTTTCACGCGGTGCGCGGCGGGGGCGCCTTCCTCAACGGCCGCCCCATTCACGTGGACCCGGCGCCCCTGTCGGAGGCGGTGGTCTGTGCGGGTACCTCCCCCTATCGCAGCGACCTGACAGGGCGTACCTTCCGCATCATGGAGAAGGTGTATCGGGCCAGCCTGGATATCCGGCGGGAGGGCTCGGCGGCGCTGGACCTGTGCAGCGTGGCGGCAGGACGGGCGGGCCTCTTCTTTGAGCTGGAGCTGTCTCTCTGGGACTATGCGGCGGGCATGCTGCTGGTGCAGGAGGCGGGCGGCCTCTGCTGCGGCGTGGATGGGGAAGAGCTGCCGTTGGACGGCGGCAAGCACCCGACGCTGGCCGGCGGCAGGCAGGCGGTGGCGGATTTCCTGGCACTGGATTTTTCTTAAGAATTCCCAAAGCCCTTGACAAAACAGGTCGAACGCGTTAGACTCGCATTAGGTTTAACGCGTTCGACCTGATTTGCTTTTTCAGTATCGGGAGGTGCCTATGTCTGTACCGAAAATTTTTGAGAGTGAATACCGCTTCTGCCTGATTCTATGGGAGCGGGAGCCAGTAAAGAGCACGGAGCTGGTGCGGCTGTGCAAAGAGCGGCTGGGCTGGAGCAAGGCCACCACCTACACCGTCATCAAACGCCTGGCCGACCGGGGCGTGCTGAGCAGCGAGGACGCGGTGGTGCGGTCCCTGGTCAGCAGGGAGCAGGCCGAATCCGCCCAGATCGACGAGATGGTGGAGAAGACCTTTGCCGGCTCCCTGCCCGCCTTCGTGGCCGCTTTCGCCCGGGGGCGGAAGCTGGGCAGCGACGAGGTGGAGGCCCTGCGCCGGATGATCGACGACTATCGGGAGGAGTGAGAGATGGAGAGGCTGTTTCTGTCCCTGCTGAACAGCGCCCTCTCCGCCTCCTGGCTGATCCTGGCGGTGCTGGTGCTGCGGCAGCTGCTGCAAAAAGCACCGAAAAACCTGCGCTGCCTGCTCTGGGGCCTGGTGGGATTGCGGCTGGCGCTGCCGGTACGGCTGAAAAGCGCGCTGAGCCTGGTGCCCAGCGCCCGCCCCGTGCCGCCGGAGATCACCACGGCGGCGGTGCCCGCCATCCAGAGCGGCATCCCGGCCGTGAACCAGGCGGTGAACCCGGCGCTGGCGGAGAGCCTGAGCCCGGCGGCGGGCGCCAGCGTGAACCCGGCCCAGGTCTGGACGACGGTGGCTGCCTGGGTCTGGCTGGCGGGGCTGCTTCTCCTGCTGCTGTATGCGCTGCTCAGCACCCTGCGCCTGCGCCGCCTGGTGGCGGACTCGGTGCCGGAGCGGGAGAACATCCGCCTGAGCGACAAGATCGACACGCCCTTTGTCCTGGGCGTTTTCCGCCCGCGCATCTACCTGCCCTTCGCCCTGCAAGGGGAGGACCGGGAGCTGGTGATCGCCCATGAGCAATGCCACATCGCCCGCGGCGACCACCAGTGGAAGCCCCTGGGCTTCCTGCTGCTGGCGGTGTACTGGTTCCATCCCCTGTGCTGGCTGGCCTATGTGCTCTTCAGCCGGGACCTGGAGCTGGCCTGCGACGAGCGGGTGATCCGGGGCCTGGACCTGGAGGGGCGTAAGGCCTATTCCCGGGCCCTGCTCTCCTGCAGCGCGCCGTCCCGGCGTCTGTCCGCCTGCCCGGTGGCCTTCGGGGAGACCGGGGTCAGGGGCCGGATTGTCAGCGTCCTGCGCTATCGGAAGCCCGCACGGCGCCTGGTCGCCGGGGCGCTGGTCCTGTGTGCCCTGGCGGCGGTCTGCTTCTTCACCGACCCGGTGGACGCCGAAGCGGAGACTCAGGCCCGGCAGGAGTTTCTGATGAGTGTCGGGGACCTGGAGCAGGTGGGGAGCCTGTACAGCGCCATGGATTACGAGAGCTTTACCAATCGCTACGGTCTGGCCCTGGCCGACCTGCCGGCGCTGCCCGGGCGCTTTCAGAACACGGGCTTTGTGTACGTCTGGGACAGCCGGGACGCCATGAACAAGACCACGGTGCGCCTTTTGCAGATCTGGACGGACCCGGAGCGGCAGGAGGCCGTGGTCGTCAGCCAGGCGGCGCTGCCCAGCCGCAACAGCCATTCCGAGAGCGGCTACGTGAAACTGAACCGCTCCTCCGCCGCGGGGAGCAGCTTCCCCTGGGACCGCTATCCCTGGCTGGTCTATCAGTATCAGGCGAAATTCCGCCTGGGCGAGAACGTGGACACCACGGTGCGCTGGTACGGGCCGGAGGACCTGGGGGAGGAAGCCTGCCGCGCCATGCTGGGCGAGGCGGTGCTGATCCCGCCGCCGGTGGCTTTCAGCGCAGTGCAGGAGGGGGACCGGGACGGCTCGGTGTACCTGCTCTCCGTCGGGGAGACGCTGCCCCTCCGGGAGGCCTTCGGCCTGCCGGTCACGGCGGCGGAGCTACAGCCGGGGGATGAGGCCTTCGTCTCCCTTACGGAGACCGGGGACGGGCCGGCACTGACGGCCCTGGCTCCCACAGAGAGCGGCCGGGTGCTGGTGCTCAGCGCCGAATACGAGGGGCGGACGCTGCGGATCTATGTCCGCGTCCTGCCGGTGGAGGAGGAACTGAAGGTCCTGTTCTACGGCGTGGAGCTGGAGAACGAGTTTACCATCCACCTGTCCGACGGACCCGTGCTGCTCTATGCCACCCAGGGCGGCGAGATCGTGGACGCCCAGTGGCAGGACGCGGGGGACGGCTCCCTGATCCTGACGCCGGACCCGGACGGCTGCTATGTGGGCCCCGGGGACCGGGTGTCACCCGCAGGCGGCACAGCGCTCACCGCGCGCTATGGGCAGCAGGAAAAGACCCTGACCGTCCATGTCGTTGCGTAGTCGCAGCCCGGACCGCTCGGATCTTAATTCAAGCTGTCGACACCCTCAAACCGCCGCTTCACAAAGCGGCGGTTTTTTGATATGATAGGGGTCGGCGCAGAATGCGCCCAAAAAGGAGATCGGTTTATGGATTACAAAGAAGCATTGGCATATATCGACGGCGTCCGCTGGTACGGCTCCCGGCCGGGACTGGAGCGGGTGACGGAGCTGCTGGAAAAGCTGGGGCGGCCCCAGGACAAGCTGAAATGCGTCCACATTGCCGGCACCAACGGCAAGGGCAGCTGCGCTGCCATGACGGCCTCGGTGCTGAAAGCCGCAGGCTTCCGCACGGGGCTTTTCACATCCCCCTATCTGTTTCGCTTCAACGAGCGCATGCAGATCAACGGCCATCCCATCGACGATGAGGTGCTGGCCGCGCTGGTGACGGAGCTGCGCCCTGTGGCCGACGCCATGGAGGACCATCCCACGGAATTTGAACTGATGACCGCGGTGGCGATGCTGTGGTTTGCCCGGGAGAAATGCGATGCGGTGGTGCTGGAGGTGGGCATGGGCGGCCGCCTGGACGCCACCAACGTGATCGAAAAGCCCCTGGCGGCGGTGATTATGAACATCGGCCTGGACCATACGGCCGTTCTGGGAGACACGGTGGAGAAGATTGCCGCGGAAAAGGCCGGCATCATCAAGCCTGGCTGTGACGTGGTGCTCTATCAGCAGCAGCCCAGCGTGGAGGCCGTGGTGGAGGAGCGCTGCGCGGCGCTGGGCGCCCGGCTCCACAAGGCGGATTTTTCCCAGATCGCGCCGGAGTTCGACAGCGTGGAGGGCCAGGTCTTCACCTATCGGGGCGAGCCCTATGCCCTGCCCCTGCTGGGCGAGCACCAGCGGAAAAACGCCGCCGTGGTGCTGGAACTGGCGGAGGTGCTGCGGCAAAAGGGCTTTGTGATCGATCAGAATGCGCTGGAGCACGGACTTTACGCGGTCAGCTGGCCCGCCCGCTTCGAGCTGGTGCAGAGCGAGCCGCCCTTTGTGGTGGACGGGGGCCACAATCCCCAGTGCGCCCGGACCGTGGCGGACAGCCTGAAGACCTATTTTCCGGATCAGCGGCATGTGCTGCTGGTGGGCGTGCTGGCGGACAAGGATTACGCGGCCCTTACGGAAATCCTGAACGAGCAGGCGGACGCCTGGGTCTGCGTCACGCCGGACAGCGAGCGGGCTCTGCCCGCGGAGGAGTTGGCGGCGTATCTCGCCCGCTTCGGCAAGCCTGTGACCGCCTGCGCCTCCATCCCAGACGGGGTAGAGGAGGCCCGGAGGCAGGCGGGCGACGGCGTCGTCTGTGCGGTGGGCTCGCTGTACATGGCGGGGGCCGTCCGGGCCTGCTTCGGACTGTACTGAAAAAGGAGAAGAAATCATGCGAATCATGGCAATCGACTACGGCGACCAGCGCATCGGCCTTGCGGTCTCGGACCTGCTGGGGATGATGGCCGGCGAGGCCTGGACCATGCAGGAATGGAATATGGAGCGGGCCAGCCTCCGCATCAGCGAGGAGGCGAAGAAGCGGGAGGTGGGCACGCTGGTGCTGGGCCTGCCGAAGAACATGGACGGCAGCGAAGGACCCCGGGCGGAGAAGAGCCGGCAGTTCCGGGAGCTGCTGATTCGTGACAGCGCGCTGCCGGTGGTGCTCTGGGACGAGCGGCGCAGCAGCATCGAGGCCCACGCCATTCTCCACGCCGCCGGAAAGAAGGAGCGGGTCCACCGCAAAACCGTGGACGCGGTGGCGGCAAGCCTCATTCTGGAGAGCTATCTGGGAAGCATAAAGTGAAAAAAGAGTTTACATCTTAACACCGATCGATTAAAATATAAGCACAAAACAAGAAAGGAGCCTGCATTATGAATCAAGTTCTTTCCACGCTCGGCATCAGCTCTGTGGAAGCGCTGCTCCACGCAATCGTGACTCTGGTTATCTGCATTCTGGCCATTAAAATTATCACGAACCTGGTGGAGAAAGTCCTCGCCAAGAACCCCAAGCTGGACAGCACCCTGCGCCATTATATCAGCACCGCAGTCCGCACCCTGCTCTGGATTGTGACGGTCATCATCGTGGCAAACGCCCTGGGCATCAACACCACCTCTCTGGTAGCCCTGGTCAGCGTAGCCGGCCTGGCTCTGTCCCTGTCGATCCAGAACGTGATGAGCAACCTCTTCTCCGGCATCACCCTGCTGATCGCCAAGCCCTTCGCCACCGGCGACTTTGTGGAAGTGGCGGGCAAAACCGGCACCATCAAGGCCATCGGCCTGTTCTACACCCAGCTGGACACCCTGGACAACGTGGCCATCTCCATCCCAAACAGCGACGTGACCGCCGCCGCCGTCCACAACTATAGCCGGGAGCCCCTGCGCCGGGTGGATCGCACCTTTACCACCTCCTATGAGTGCGGCACCGAAGAGGTTAAGGCCGCCATCTTCGACGCCATCGCCAAGGACCAGCGCATCCTCAGCGACCCCGCTCCCTTCGTGCGCCTGCTGGACTACAAGGGCAGCACCGTGGAGTATGTGGTCCGCGTCTGGTGCAAGAACGCCGACTACTGGGACGTGTACTTCAATCTGAACGAGAACGTGCGCGAGAGCTTCGCCGCAAAGGGCGTGAAGTTCAGCTACGAGCATGTGAACGTCCACATCGTGGAGAAGTAAGCCTCTCTGGAAGCAAAAAAGCAGACACGGTTTCGTGTCTGCTTTTTTGCTTGGATCCCTGCTGATCCTGCTTTCCTGTAAAACGCATGATAAGCAGGGATTGTTATCGGAACTCGGTATTATTTAAGCAGCCGGATTCTCATGCATTTGCCTGCGCCGAAGGCCTTTTCCATTGCCGCCTTGTAAGCGGGGAACTCGTCCAGCGGCATCAGGGCCTGCACGCAGCCGGCAAAACCGCCGCCGTGAACCCGCCAGGCGCCCTTGCCCCGGAGCAGCGATTCGCTCAACTCCAGCCCCTGCTTGAGCTTGGTGTCGCCGGTGACGCTGGTGACAATGTTGTTCAGCAGCTTCTCCGAGGAGCGGCCGGACTCGTTCATCAGGCGCATATAGGTCTCGCCGTCTCCGGCCTTCAGAGCGTCCCGCATCAGAAGCACGCGGTCGTTCTCGTCAAAGAAATGCATGGCGCGGCGCACGGGCCGGTTGGAGACGTCCCAGCCGCGGCTGCGAAATTCCTCCGGGTCCACGTCGCCCAGCACGCCCTTGTCGAACAGGTTCGCGATATACACCATGTCCGCCGGGATGCGGGCATAGGAGGTATCCAGTCCCGCGTGGCTGCCGCCGGTGTCGGTCAGGCAGAGGGCCAAACCCATGGCCTCAAAGTCCGCGTCCAGGTCCTCGATGGTCCGGTTTTTAAAGTCCAGATACACCGTCCGGCCCAGAGCGCAGGTCAGCTGACTCATGAGACCGCAGGGCTTGCCGAAGTGTTCGTTCTCGGCGGACTGGGCCGCCCGGGCCAGCACCACGGGCTGCACCGCGTCGTCGTTATACAGTGCGCTCTCGATTTTGCCGACCAGCACCGAAAAGGCTGCCGAGGAGCTGAGCCCCGCACCGATGGGCAGGGTGCTGGTCACCTGTGCGTCGAAACCGCCGATTGTCAGACCCAGACCCTGAAAGGCGGCCAGAACGCCCCGTGCCAGAGCCTGCGGCGTGCCAAACTCCGTGGGGTATACCCCCAGCTGGCTGGTTTTGAAATCTATCGGATCAAAGCCTTCGCTTCGGATGCGGACCACGCCGTCTCCGTTGGGCTCTGCCTTTGCGTACAATCCCAGGTCCACCGCGGCTGCCAGACAGCGGCCGTTCTGATGGTCGGTATGGTTTCCGGCAAGTTCCGTCCTGCCGGGGGCGAAAAATTCCCTCATTCTGCTTATATCCTCTCTGTTTCGCCTGTTTACTTTTCCCTTCTCATACACGGAAAGCATATAACGAATTGTTCGCAAAGTCAACGGAAAATGCCTGGAAAAAAGCTAAAAGTTTCTGAAAGATTTCCTTGCGGAAATTCTTGTCAATCCCGGCTCCGGACGGTATAATACCACCGAATGAATCCTGAGGAGGCGGTTGTCATATTACCCGAAAAAAGCTTGGCCTGGGGCCGGAGCAAAAGCTGCATCCGAGAGCTGGCCGCGTACGGCGCGGCGCGCAAGGCGGCCATCGGGCCGGAAAACGTGTTTGATTTCAGCATCGGCAATCCCAGCGTCCCCGCGCCTCCCGCAGTGGCGCAGGCCATGCGGGAGCTGATGGACATGGACCCGGTGGCGCTTCACGGTTACACCCCGGCCGCCGGTCGGCCCAGCCTGCGAAAGGCCATTGCGGATGACCTGAAGACGCGTTACGGTTCCCGCATTCCGCCGGAGCTGATCTACGTCTGCTGCGGCGCGGCGGCGGGCCTTGCCGCCTGCATGCACGGGCTGCTCTGCCCGGGGGAGGAGGCGCTGACCTTTGCTCCCTTCTTTCCGGAATACCGGGTGTTCGTGGAGGGCGCCGGCGGCGTGCTCACAGCGCTGCCCCCTGCGGAAGGGCTGCAGCCGGATCTGGCCGCCCTGGAGGCGGCGCTGAATCCCCGGAGCAAGCTGCTGATTATCAACACGCCCAACAACCCCTCCGGCGTTATTCTCAGCCCGGAGACGCTGACGCAGCTGGGCCAGGTTCTCCGCCGGGCGGAGCAGCGCTTCGGCCATCCCGTCTATCTGGTGTCGGACGAGCCTTACCGGGAGCTGGTATATGACGGGAAAGCCCCCTTCGTGCCGGACTTTTATAAGAACACCATCCTCTGCTACTCCTTCAGCAAGTCCCTGTCCCTGCCCGGCGAGCGCGTGGGCTATCTGGCGGTGAGCGACGCCATGGCCGAGCGGGAGCTGGTTTTCGCGGCCCTGGCGGGGGCCGCCCGCTCTCTTGGCTATGTAAACGCCCCCAGCTTCATGCAGTTTGTGGCAGAGCGCTGCGTGGGCCTGACGGCCGACCTGTCGGTGTACAAGGCCAACCGGGACCTGCTGTACCGGAGCCTGTGCGAGCTGGGCTTCACCTGCGTCTACCCGGACGGCGCCTTTTACCTGTTCATGCAGTCGCCGGAGCCGGATGCCAAGGCCTTCAGCGAGCGGGCCAAGCGGCACGAGCTGCTGCTGGTCCCCGCGGATGATTTCGGCCTGGGCGGCTATGTGCGTCTGGCCTACTGCGTGACGGAGGATATGATTCGCCGCAGTCTGCCCGCCTTCGCTGCGCTGGCCGCGGAGTACTTTAACTGATACGAAAAGGGGAATCCGATATGAAAACACTTGCTTTCCTGGGCACCGGCAATATGGGCGGCGCCCTGGCCCGCGCTGCCGCCAAGAGCAGCGAGGCCCGGCTGCTGCTGGCAAACCGCCACCCGGCCAAGGCCGCCGTGCTGGCCACCCAGCTGGGCGGGCAGCTGTCCGACAATCTGAGCGCCGCGGCGGAGGCGGACTATCTGTTCCTGGGAGTCAAGCCCCACATGCTGCCGGAGCTGCTGGGGGAGATCGCCCCGGCGCTGGCGGAGCGGAGCGGCCGCTTCGTTCTGGTCTCCATGGCCGCCGGCACCGGCATCCGCCGGGTACAGGAGCTTGCCGGGGGAGAGTACCCGGTGATCCGCATTATGCCCAACACCCCCGCCGCCATCGGCGAGGGCATGATCCTCTACAGCGCGGGCCCCGGCGTGACAGAGGAGGAACTGGAGGAGTTCCTGTCCCTGATGGCCGGGGCGGGGCGCTTTGCCGAACTGGAGGAGCGGCTTATTGACGCGGGCTCCGCCGTCTCCGGCTGCGGCCCGGCCTTTGTGGACCTGTTCGTGGAAGCTCTGGCGGACGGAGGTGTGGCCTGCGGCCTGCCCCGGGCCCAGGCGCTGGAGCTGGCGGCGCAGATGACCGTGGGTTCCGCCCGGCTGATCCTGGAGAGCGGGCAGCACCCGGGCGCGCTGAAGGATGCGGTCTGCTCCCCCGGCGGCACCACCATTCAGGGGGTGCGCGCCCTGGAGGCAAGCGGACTGCGCAGCGCGGTGATGGAGGCGGTTATTGCCGCCTATGAGAAGAACAGGGATCTGTAAGATGGCGCTCCAAATCGTGCCGGCCCTGGACCGACCGGAGGACGTGCGGCCCCTGTTCGAGGAGTACACCCGGATGCTGGTGGAGGGTGACCCGGTCTTTGCCTCTTATCTGGACCTGCAGAACTACGAAGAGGAGCTTCGGCACCTGGAATACAAGTACGGCCCGCCCCTGGGGCGGCTGTACCTGGCCCTGTGGGACGGGGAGGTGGCCGGCTGCATCGGCCTGAAGCCCTGGGATGAGGGCCGCTGCGAGCTGAAGCGGCTGTATGTGCGCCCCGCCTTCCGTGGCCGGCACATTGCCGATGCCCTGACCTGCCGTGTTCTGGATGACGCCCGGGAAATCGGCTACAGGAGCATGCTGCTGGACACCCTGCCCTTTCTCCGGGAGGCCATCGCCCTTTATAAAAAGCACGGCTTCCGGGAGATCGACCGCTATCTGGACAGTCCCATGAGCGACGCCGTCTATCTGGAAAAAGAATTGTGAGAGAATAAGCAGCAGAGGACCCCATCTGCTGCAAAGGGGCTGTTGCAAAATTTTTATTTTTCAACAGCCCCTTTGAGCTTGGTATGGTTCTTGCAGCCGTTCAGAGAATACGGAAGCTGCTCCGGTCCAGGCGGCCGTACTCGTCGAAGTCTCCCTGGACGGCGGTGATGCGCCCCTCGTCACGGCTGTGGCGGCGCTTGTGCAGCTGGGAGGCCACAATAACCGCCTCTCTGCTGCCGCAGGTCTCAAGTGTTGTGACCGTGTCCCCCTTGACCAGAATGACGCCGTATTTTTTCATTTTTCCCGCTCCTTTCCCAGCCCTCGACCAGGGCGTCCGGCCTTTTCGGCGGCTCTGCCCGTCCGCTCTCCGCCCGCTGCCTCCGCGGGGCGGGCAACTTTCCTTTTCCCGCTGCAGTGGAGTAGATAAATCAGCAGGACAAGCGCAAGCACGATATTCACAGGACCGTCCCCCCTCCTCTGTTTTCTGCCCTCAGTCTAGCAGCCGAGAGGTCCCATAAACAGGACTCCGCGGCGGAGGGGGCAGGGAAAGCCGGGAACACGGATGATTCTAAGGCAGCACCTCATAACTCGGCGAGAGC
>CAMVIC010000012.1 GCA_947167435.1 uncultured Clostridia bacterium
GGAGCCGATTCTGAAGACCCAGCCGGAGTCCTCCGAGAACCGGACAATGGTGACAAAGCTCAGCGGCAGCATCGAGCTGTCCAACGTATACTTCCGCTATAACGACCACATGCCCTACGTGGTGGACGGAATGAGCCTGAAGATCAAGGCGGGGGAGTACATCGCCATCGTCGGCGCGACCGGCTGCGGAAAGAGTACGCTGATGCGCCTGCTGCTGGGCTTTGAAGTCCCGGAAAAGGGCGCCATCTACTATGACGGCAAGGACATGAACAAGCTGGACCTGCGCTCCCTGCGGCGGCGCATCGGCGCCGTGACCCAGGACGGCAGTCTGTTCCAGGGGGATATCTATTCCAATATCGTCATCTCCGCCCCACAGCTGACCCTGAACGAGGCCTGGGAGGCGGCGGAAATCGCCGGAATTGCGGACGACATCCGCGCCATGCCCATGGGGATGCAGACCGTGATTTCCGAGGGACAGGGCGGCATCTCCGGCGGACAGAAGCAGCGGCTGATGATCGCCCGCGCGGTAGCGCCGAAGCCCAGAATCCTGATGTTTGACGAGGCGACCTCCGCCCTGGACAACAAGACCCAGAAGAAGGTGTCCGACGCGCTGGACGCCCTCAAATGCACCCGCATCGTCATTGCCCACCGCCTGAGCACCATCCGCAACTGCGACCGCATCCTTGTGCTGGACAAGGGAAGAATCCTGGAGGACGGCACCTATGAGGAGCTGATCGCGAAAAACGGATACTTTGCGGAGCTGGTGGAGCGGCAGCGGCTGGACGTTGACACAAAGCAGGAATAAGGCTTTCTCCCGGCTGTGACGCTTCTGTGACAGAGGGAGAGCTATGTTGGGTGTATCCTGTGACTAAAAGGAGAAAGGACGAATGATTGAACGGAAAAGCTCCGCCGTGCCGGAGCCGCTGAAGGACGAGGAGATCGGAAAGGTCGCCGGCGGGAGATACCGGGGGGCGGTCTTTATGTACGTGATCCAGCCCGGGGAGACCCTGGCAGGCCTGGCCCACCGCTTCGGGACAACCGTGCGCGTACTGCGGGAGCTGAACAACATTACCGACGCCGAGCAGGTCAAGCCGGGCGCCACCATCATGATCCCGCAGCGATGAGCAGGCAGGCGCTAAATCCGAACAGGCGGCTCACCGTCCGTACGGGCCTTCGCCTGCTGGCGGCGCTGCTGCTCTGGCTGCTGGTTTTCACCGCCTACCTTCGCTTCGGCGGCGGGGGACTGACCCTGTTTTACGAGGTTCCGCCGGAGGCCACAGGCCACCGGTTTGCCTTTGAGCCGGAGGGGATTGTCCGCGTAAAGGAGAGCAGCGTCTCCGAGGACGGAGTCGAGCTGGCCGTACGGCTGGAGGCAGTCGGGCGCGGGGCGACCACGGCAACGCTTTACTGGGACGGACTGGAGAACGACAGCCTGTACGAGCAGGAGCTTTCCAGCACTGTTCGCGCACTGCCGTTCGGAATCCTCTTTGACAGCGTCACGTGGAATTTCAGCGGATGGGAGTTTTTCACCGCCTGCTTCTCGCTGTTTTTGCTGAGCGCGGCGCTGGTCTTTTTCCTGGCTTACCGGCAGGAGAAAGCCCGGGCCTATTTTTCCTATCGGGCGACGGCGGAACTGGGCCTTGCGATCTTCTGCCTGGTTGCCAGTTTCCTGCGGGCGGACATGCTGCTGGCCTTCCTGCGGGGAGAAAACGCCGGAACCGTCTGGTCGCTGCTGGTCGGCACGATTGTAACGGCGCAGACCTTCATGCGGGACACGGCTTTCGTGATCGTGGGCTTCGCGGTGGTGGTGGCTGTCAGCAATCTGGTCCTGATGCGTCACGAGGGGACCCGGGCTTCCAACATGCTGGGCATTGCCGTCTCCGTGCTGATGGTGGGCGGTGCCGCCTTCGGCATCTGGATGTCCCGCTCGCTTCTGAGCTTTCCGCTGCGGAATGTGCTGCTGAACGTATACGCGGGACTTTTTGTATATCTGGAGTGCCTGCTGACGGCGACGGTTATCCGGGCCATTCAGGCCGGACGGCATGAGCCGTGCTATGACCGGGAATATGTTCTGGTGCTGGGCTGCAAGATTCGGCCGGACGGAACGCTGTATCCCCTGATCCGGGCCAGGGTGGACCGGGCGATCGAGTTTGTGAACGCCCAGTACAAGGCCACCGGGAAACGGGCAGTTCTGATCCCAAGCGGCGGAAAGGGGAGCGACGAACCCATTGCCGAGGCGGAGGCCATGGCAAGATACATGCGTGAACAGGGAATCCCGGAGGAGTACATTCTGCCGGAGACCCGTTCGACCACAACGCGGGAAAACATGGTGTTTTCCCGGAAACTGATTGACAAAGAGGCGAAGGCCGCCTTTTCCACCTCCAATTATCACGTCTACCGGGGCGGCATCCTGGCGGCGGAGGAGGGCTGGAATCTGGACGGAATGGGCGCAAGGACCAAATGGTACTTCTGGCCCAATGCCTTCCTGAGGGAGTTTATCGGCCTGATGGCCGCGGGCAGGGCCCAGCAGCTGCTGGCCGCTGCCGTAATTGCAGTAGTCAGCGCCGGGATGACGCTGCTGGTCATGTAATACCGGAAGAGAACGATGCAAATTAAGGAGAGAGAAGGATGGCACACCCCTGGATTAACAGAGAACTGTATGAGGCGATCCTGAACTTCGAGGACAGCGACGCCGCACAGGAATACTATTACCGTATTATGGATACAGAGGTGGAGCGCAACGGAAGGCGCGACACCGTGCGCAATCAGATCCTCCGCACCTATGCGATGCTGTTTTGCGACGACATGGGCGCAGTGGCGGGGCAGCTGGCCACGCCCGGAGACGTAGAGGCCACGGCGGACCGCCTGTATCTGGGCGAGGCCTGCTTTGACCCGAAACACTGGTACCGGATGCGGTACCATTTCCCGGTAATCGACGAGGACAACTATGACCGCTTTGCCGCGCTGGTGATCGCGGACCTGAACGCGGGCAGCCTCCACGAGGCGGCAAAGCACGGCGGTGAGATGCTGCTGGTTGGGGAGGCGAATCCTTTGATCATGAGTCCGGAGGAAAGAAGGAGACAGCACCTGCGCGCGGTCAACCCTGAGGTTGCGCAGGAGGGAGGCGGGGCATGAACGTTCTTGCCGTGCTGGAGAATGAGGCGGCGCAGCTGCCGATGACGGAAATGCTCAGCGCCATGGAACCGGAAGCGAACCTCATGTGCTTTGGCAGCAGTCTGCCTGCTCTGGCCGCAGCCCGTAAGCAGGAGATTGACATCGCGGTCATCGACGCGGTGCTGCCGGAACTGAGCGGGCTGGATTTCGGACAGTATCTGCTGGAACTCTATCCCAATGTGAACCTGATCTATCTGTCAGCCGATAAATCCATCGGCTTTGACGCGCTGCGGCAGCACGCCAGCGGGATCCTGCCCAAGCCCATCGTGGAGACGGAGCTGCGGCGTGAGCTGGACGAGCTGCGCTATCCCCAGACGGAGAAGAACAGAAAGCGCCTCTTCGCCCAGACCTTCGGAAACTTCGAGCTGTTTGTGGACGGGAAGCCCGTGGTCTTCAAGTATAACAAGACCAAGGAGATTGTGGCGCTGCTGATCAACAACCGGGGCGCCCAGACCACCAACGGCGAGATCATCGCGTCCCTCTGGGAGGACGACGGCGACCCGGAGAAAAAGGGCTCCTATCTGTCCAACCTGCGGCAGGATCTGCAGAATACCTTCACCAGGCTGAAGCTCAACGGCATCATCCTGAAGCAGCGGGGCAGTCTTGCCATTGCCACCGACCGCATCGAGTGCGATCTGTACGACTGGCTGGAGAAGAAGCAGGATTCCAAGTACCAGTATCTGGGCGATTATATGAACCAGTACAGCTGGCCGGAGGTCATGCACGCCCAGCTGGACGAGATCGCCTGGTCCTTTGATGAGGAATAGACTTTTGTGTGACAGTGCTGTGAGAAGCCGGGCGCTAAACTGTGCCCGTACTTGAGAGAGTACCGAATGCAGATTCGACCTGATGAAGAACATAAAAGGAGAACAACAATGAAACGTATCATCAGTACCCTTCTTGCCGCGCTTATGATGCTTACGCTGGCATTCGGCGGCGCGGGCGCCGCCTTCGCCGAGGAAGCGGCGGTGACTGCCTCCGATATCGACCTGCAGCTGAGCATTATCTATACGCAGCTGAGCAAGCTGAAACAGGATGACAGTGAAAACACCTGGTATTATTCCGTGACCGACCTGGACCATGACGGCAATCTGGAGTTCGTGGCGGCTTCCCTGCATCCCCGGGACCGGTCCACCAACCTGAAGGTCTGGGAGCTGGGCGCCGACCGGCAGACGCTGAACGAGTGCAAGCTGGCCAAGGATGAGGACGAATCCTTCCCCGACATCATGACCGACGTGGCGGACACCTATCACGACGTGGAGACCGACACCTGGTCCTATATGTTCTATGACAACATCGTGATCTCCGACAATGAGGTCTACACCATCAAAACGGCTGTCAATCTGAAGGATGGCGTCATTGACTATGACGCCTTTGCCGTGCAGCACACGGTGGCGGATCCGGCCAACCGCAGCGTCAGCTTTACCGACGCAAACGGCATCGCCATCTCCGCTGAGCAGTACAACGCCGCCGGCAACAACGCCTTCGCCGGTGCGGCGCGCAGCAGCACCAACTTTGAGTGGCTCACCGTGAAGGACCTGGATATGCTCACCCGCCTGATCGACAGCTACGCGGTGTTCTCCGGCGCCAAGGAGCCCACCGAGGTCTTCCCGGTGCCGCGCCCCGCGGCCCTGGGCGGCGCCACCGCGGAGACACCCAAGCCCGCTGAGGCCACGCCCACCCCCGCTCCCCAGCCCAAGCCGGTGGAGGAGCCCAAGTACCTCATCGTCACCAAGAACCCCACCAACGAAAACCGCAAGGTCGGCAGCACGGCCCTGTTCGTGGCCTGCGCCAACGCCTTTGAGTCCCTGAACTGGACCCTGGTCTCTCCCAACGGCGGCGAGTACTCCGTGCCCAGCTTCCGCAGCTACTTCGGCGCGGACGTGTCCGGTGAGTACAGCACCACCCTGGCCATCGCCAATGTGTCCCGGGATATGAACGGCTGGGGCGCCTACTGCACCTTCTACTACAAGGGGCAGACCGCCCGCACCACCACGGCGTACATCAGCGTGAAGGGCGAGCCCGCGCCCACTCCCGCAACCCCGGACGGCGGCACTTACTACGGCACGCTGGTGGATTGGAACACGGCTTATATCCGCGTGAATCTGGACGGCACCACCGAGGTCGGCCTTCCCTGGGACATCGTCACCTACAGCGGCGACCTGTACGTGGGCGCCCCCGCCACCGTGACCTGGAGCGGCACCACCACCAAGGGACTGAACTACACCTTCTGCATCATCGACGGCCGTCAGCCCGCTCCGCAGCCTGTCTACGGCTCCATGAACGGCACCGCCTATGAGGCCGGCGGCGGCTTCTACCTGTATCTGCGCGACGGCAGCGAGATGTATATCGACGGCTGGAAGTGCAATGTGAGCGGCAGCTTCTATGACGGCGCCTCCTGCACCGTCTATTACACCGAGCCGGTTTCCCCCGACACCATCTACCAGGTGGACATCTACGGCAGCAGCTACGTGGAGCCGGAGCCCTACGTGGAACCGGAGCCCTACGTGGAGCCGGTGCCCTATGTGGAGCCGGAACCCGCTGTTCCCTATTACGGGGCCATCGACGGCCGCGCATTCGATAATCTGGACGGAAGAGTGGTTCTCTATCTGGATAACGGCAGCACCCTCTACGTGGACCGGGATGTCTGCAATTTCTACGGTGAGCTGGTGGCCGCCGGCGGCGGCAATCCCTGCACTGCCCGTTATACGGACGAACCGACCCTGGCGGGAATCTATGCCGTTGATGTTTTCCCTGCGGAGGACAGCGGCGTGTGAGCCGACTGCTCCGGCAGCAGAATCATTTCAGGAAAAATAAGCGTGTGACGGTTTTGTGATGGATGCTTTGGTATCCTGTACACGCAATCGGGAGGCGGCGTCCGAAGAGCCATACTGCAGACGCCGCACTTCCAGAAGAGACGGAGGTTTTTAAGATGAGCGCGAATAAAGTGGCAATGAACGACGAGCAGATGAATCAGGTGGCCGGCGGGTCCGTGCTTCCCTACGTCGTGCAGCCCGGCGACACCCTTGGCGCCATCGCCAAGAGGTACAACGTGACGATTGAGCAGCTGATGAAGTGGAACAACATCCAGAATCCCGATATCCTGGCAGTCGGCCAGCGGCTGGTCATCAAGTTCTGATTCAACACAGGCAGAAGAAAACAAACAGAAAACATTGATCTGAAAGGAGATACGAACATGAGCGAACTGGAAAAGAAAATGGAAGCCCTGGGCGACGAGGAGCTGAACGAGGCTGTGGGCGGCATGACCGCCAACTACCGGGCAGCCCTGGACGTGATGGAGGGCAAGTACGGCAACGGTGAGGAGCGTCGGCGCAGACTGACGGCAGCCGGATACAGCTATGAGGCAGTGCAGCACCTGGTGAACGGTCTGGCCAAGGGCTATGACAGAGTCGCCAGAGACGTGATCGACGGCAAGTACGGCAACGGCCAGGCCCGTGTGAACGCGCTGCGCGCCGCCGGCTACGACGCCGCCCTGGTACAGGATCTGGTCAACAACCTCCTGTGGTAAGAGCCTGAAGCAAGAGGTGAGCAGAATGCCGAATGAAGTGAAGCTCAGCGAAAGCGAGCTGATGGAAGCGACCGGCGGCCAGAACGGCTGGCAGTACGCAAAGGGCAGCTTCGTAAGCTATGGAAACCGCATCGTTTATACCGTCGCCGCAGGCGACACGCTGCCCGGCATCGCGATTCGTTTCGGCGTGACCGTGGGACAGATTCAGCAATGGAACAGCATCCGGAATCCCAACATGATCAGCGTCAGGCAGAAGCTCACCATCTATCCCGCCATCGTTCGCTGACAGCGGGATAAGCAGTGTGACTCTTGTGTGATAAAAGCGGTGCTATACTATGGATGCAAACAGAAAAACGGACGTGAAAACTCACGGACGGGAGTTTGAAAACTGAAAGGAGATTATAAAAATGTCTGATGAAGTAAAAATCAATGAGAGCGAACTGGAAGCTGCAGTCGGCGGCAATGGCGGCTGGCAGCAGTATGCGAAGGGCACCTTCGTCAACTACGGCAGCTACATCGTCTACACGGTGGCCCGCGGCGACGTGGTCTCCGGCATCGCAATCCGCTTCGGCGTGACCAACGACCAGATCAAGCAGTGGAACAACCTGAAGGACGTCAACGTCATCAGCGTCGGTCAGAAGCTGACCATTTATCCCACCATCATCCGCTGAGCGCAGAAAACAATACCCCTGCTGCATCGAATGCGGCAGGGGCATTTCCAATTATATCATACTTATAGAGGAGGGTCGGTATGGAAATCAAAACGCTTCACAGAGGCGATATCCTCTTCCGCCAGGGAGAACAAGAGGCATGCATGTACGAAGTGTATGGCGGCAGGATCGGCATCTATTCAAAATACGACACGCCGGAGCAGAGCCTTCTGGCGGAATATATACAGGATATGACCTTCGGCGAGATGGGATTGCTGGACCATGCGCCCCGCTCTGCAACTGCGGTAGCACTGGACGACGAGACCAGCGTCGCGGTTGTGACGGAAGAGACGTTCGGGGAGTATTTTAAGAAGAATCCCGGACGGGTATTGCTGCTTATGCAGCAGATGTGCCACAATCTGCGCAGAAGGACCAAAGAGTACATGGAGCTGTGCGGAGAGATCCGGGAGCTTGCCGGGAAGGAGGCGCAGAAATGAAGAAGCTGTCATTCGGCAGGGATCAGATCATTTTCCGCCAGGGCGATTTTGCCGATACCATGTACGATATCGTCGCCGGCAAGGTCGGAATCTATGTGGACTACGGCACGGAGTCGGAGAGCCAGCTGACAGAGCTGGGCGCCGGACAGTTTCTGGGCGAGCTGGGACTGATCGAGGCCTTTCCCCGCAGCGCCACGGCTGTGGCGATGGAGGACGGGACGGTACTCCGGGAAATCAGCGAAAAAGAGTTTGATGAATACTTCCAGAGCCAGCCGGAGCGACTGCTGGCAATCATGCGGCAGATCAGCGGCCGGCTGCGGGAGCTGACGAAGGATTATGAGGCTGCAGGCCTGGTGCTGGACGGACTGCAGCAGACCAGGGCGACGCCGGAAAAGCGCAGCAAATCGCTGCTGGACCGGGTGAAACACCTGGTTGAGATGTACGACGAGGCCATGCGGATGTACAACGGCACCTATTCCGAAGGCTTTTACTACTCGTCACATTTCCATATGCATTGATGAAATCAGAGGCTTCCGTTCCGTTTATGGGCGGAAGCCCTTATAAACAGGGCAAGGCCGATATGAGACAGGAAAAACTGATTCAAAACAGCATCATCGCCGGTATGTCGGAGGGCGTCATGACCGTCCGGTTCGGGGGAAGAATCGAACTGGTAAACGCCGCCGTATGCGCGATTTTAGAGAAGCGGGAAGAGGAACTGGTTGGCAACTCCTTTGCCGCTGCGTTCTTTGACGAAGAAAAAAACGATGCGTTTATCCAGTGCGTGCTGGATGCGGTCTATGAAAACCGGCAGGGCCTGGAGCGTTTTGTTCCCTACTGGACCGAAAGCCGGGAAAAACAGCTGCGCATCGTCTCCTCCTGCTTGCGGGAGGAGGGGCAGATCATCGGCGTCATCCTGGTCATCAGCGACATGACGGAGCTGACCGAGATGCGCGACGCGGTGAAGGCGATGGAGAAAATCCAGGAGCTGAACCGGCAGCTGGAGCTGCGAAACCAGGTTCTGCAGAAGACCTTCGGCCGCTATCTGTCCGATGAGGTGGTGCGGGAAATTCTGGATTCTCCCCGCGGCTGGCAGCTGGGCGGGCAGAAACGGCAGCTGAGCATCCTGATGAGCGACCTGCGAGGATTCACCGCCCTGAGCGAGCGGATGGAGCCCCAGGCGCTGGTCACCATGCTCAACCACTATTTCGGGGAAATGTATGAAGAGATTGAACGCTACCACGGAACGCTGATCGAGTTTCTGGGCGATGGGATGCTGGTGGTCTTCGGCGCCCCCATACAGACTCAGACCCATGCCGCCGACGCTGTGGCAGCCGCTCTGGGAATGCAGAAGCGGATGGCCGCGGTAAACCGCTGGAATGCGGAGCGCGGCTATGAGGCTCTGGAGATGGGGATCGGCATCAACACCGACTTCATGATTCTGGGAAATATCGGCTCGGAAAAGCGCACCAAATACGGGGTGCTGGGGGCCGCGGTCAATCTTGCCGGGCGCATCGAGAGCTACACCACCGGAGGCCAGATTCTGATCTCCCCGTCCACCAGGGCCGCAGTGACCCAGGAACTTCAGATTCAGCAGCTGCTGCCGGTGCAGCCAAAGGGTGTGAACGGGAGCATTGAGCTGGCCGACGTGATCGGAATCGGCGCTCCCTATGAGCTGCACCTGGAGCGGGAGGCGGAGAAGCTCCGCCCCCTGCCCGGGCGTGTGAGCGTCTGCTTCTCCCTTCTGGACGGGAAGCACGGCAGCGGCGAGCAGCTTGCGGGAGAGCTTACCGCCATGAACGAGCACGAGGCTGAGCTTGTCACCTCGGCGCCCATCGAGCTGTATGATAATCTGCTGCTGCAGATCGGCGGCGACCTGTATGCCAAGGTCGTTGCCCTCTCAGAAGGCGGCGCGCGGATTCATTTCACGGCAAAACCGCCCTGCTTCTCCGCCTGGCTGCGGGAAGCGGGCTGCATCTTATGGGAAAGAGGCGCGGAGGCATGAGCGGATCTGTCTTTCAACTGACCGTACAGGGGGCCCGGGGCTCCATGGCCGGGGACCGGGAAGACTGCGCCGTCTTTGGCGGCGATACCTCCTGCTATATGCTTGAGGCAGGGGACGAGACGATTTTCCTGGACGCGGGGACCGGACTGCTGAGAGCTCCGGCCTATTATCCAAAGCCGCCGCTTATTCTTCTGAGCCATCTGCATCTGGACCATGTGATCGGGCTGGGGATGTTTCCGGGAATCACCAACCGGAATCAGCGGCCTTCCGTATATATCCCCTTCTGCGAAAGCCGGTCGGCAGCGGAGAAAACCATGGACAGGCTTTTTTCCCCGCCCTTCTGGCCGCTGACGCTGCAGGATTGCGAAAGCACGCCGGCGCTGCTGCCCATGCCCGCGGCTCTGGAGCTGGGGGAGGTGACGGTAGCCGCCATGCCCGGAAATCACCCGGGTGGATGCCTGGTGTTTCGCATTGAATACCGGGGAAAGTGCGTGGTCTATGCCACGGACTTTGAGCATGAGGAGACTTCCTTCGCAAGGCTGACAGATTTTGCCCATGGGGCCGATCTGCTGCTGTACGATGCGCAGTATACCCAACGGGAGTACGAGCTGCACCGGGGCTACGGCCATTCTACGGCGGAAAAGGGGCTGGAACTGATGGAGCGCAGCGGGGCAAAGCGCCTGTTGCTGGTTCACCATGCACCATGGAGCACGGACCGGGACCTGATCCTGCGGGAGG
This sequence comes from uncultured Clostridia bacterium, assembly GCA_947167435.1. Next base: position 10,591 of record CAMVIC010000012.1, read on the forward strand.
AAAAGCTGCCGAAGGAAAAGGCCTGCTATGCAAGACAGGGGCAGAGGATCATCCTTCAGGACGGGGAAACAGACAAAGGAGCAAGAGAATGAATCTGCAACACGCGAAAGCAAACGAAGTGATATTTCGCCAGGGAGAGCGAAGCCGCTGTATGTACCGGGTTCAGCGGGGAACGGTGGGCATCTTCCTGGATTATGAGAAGCCGGACGAAAAAAAGCTGACCGAGCTCTCTGCCGGTCAGTATTTCGGAGAGATGGGCCTGCTGGAGAGCTGGCCGCGTTCCGCAACGGCGGTGGTCCTGTCGGAGCAGGCCGATCTACAGGTGATTTATGAGGGTGACTTTGCCCTCTGCTTTCAGGAAAACCCCGCCGGGATGCTTGCGCTGCTGGAGCAGATGAGCAGGCAGCTGCGGCGTATTTCCCGGGACTACGCAGAGGCCTGCCGGACCGTCAGCGAGCTTGCGGAGGCAGAGCAGGCGGGCAGACCGCGGGATGCGGCGCTGAACAACCGCATCGCCAAAACCCTGGCCGGCTTTGATGCTGCCGGGCTGGACGGATGGAAAGGGGAGGCCCGGGAATGAAATATCTGAACTATTCTGCCGGCAGCCTGATTTTCCGGGAGGGCCAGGAGCAGCAGGTGATGTATGAAATCCAGGAGGGAAGCGTCGGCATCTATCTGGACTACGGAACGGAGACGGAAAGGCAGCTTGCCGTCTTAAAGCAGGAGCAGCTTCTGGGCGAGATGGCCCTGATCGAGGACGCTCCCCGCTCCGCCACGGCGGTGGCGCTGGAGGATGGGACCGTTCTGCGGGAGATTTCGGAAGAAGACTACAATCGCTTCTTCCGGGAGAAGCCGGAGCTGCTGCTGCGGATTCTGCAGCAGCTCAGCGCCAGAATCCGTGAAAACACGGAGAAATATCAGGCGGTTTGCCGGACGCTGCGGGCAAGCCTGAAGGCGGAAGCGGCCGGGGAGGAAAAAAGCCCGGAGCTGACGCAGCAGGTGGAGAGCTTCCGGCGGGATTCCGGCCGGAAACGGGTGAAGGCCGTGGGTCGGCGCTCCAGCTTCTACGACTACGTGCTGGAAGACCTGGCCGCCTGCGAGGGCAAGCGGGACGTGGTCCGGGTAAGCCTGGTGGAACGCCTTGCGGTCCGCGCCATAGACCCGGCGGAAATGCACGTGAATCCGGACGACGAGTTTGCAGACCCGGACGTGGGGCCCAGCGACCGGATTATCAACGAATACGTCTATGATATCCGCCGGCTGTGGAGCGAAAGAAAGCCCATTTTCCCGGAGCCTGTGGCCGTTTACAAGCTGAAGCAGGGCGGATACATGATTCTGAACGGCCATCACCGCTGGGCTGCCGCACTGAAAACCGGCTTCGGCAAGATCCGGGCCGTGATTATGAATCCGCCCCAGTAAACCGGGCTGAGAAAGGAAGTCAGACAAGAGACGATGCGGATATCCTTCGATCTGGACGATGTCCTTTTTGTGTCACCCCTCCGTTATGAGACGGAGCCGGCGCTGCGCTTTCCCTATAACCGCCTGTTTCCCGACCGGCTGCGCAAGGGTACGCCGGAATTAATCCGCAAATTGCAGAAGGAGGGACATGAGGTCTGGATTTATACCTCCTCCTATCGTACGGAGCGGTATCTGAAAGCCCTGTTTCGGGCATACGGCGTGCATTTCGACGGAATCGTGAACGGGCAGCGGCACGAGAGAGAGGTGCAGCGGGGGCGAAAAGACCAGCTGCCGCAGAAGCTGCCGAATTTCTATCATATCTCCCTGCACATTGACGACGAGAAAGCAGTGGAGAAAAACGGACGGATTTTCGGCTTCCGCACGCTGCGGGTATATGAGCCGGACGAACAGTGGGCTGAAAAGGTCCTGGCGGAGGCAAACCGCGTCTACCGCATGGAACAGGCGGAGCATCCATGAACAGGGGAGAAACGATGGATGAAAAACGGAAGATCCCGGAATCACTGCCTGCACGCTACGGGGCGGTTCCCACGGATCCGGACCGGAAAAACCGGGAGCGGTATCCCGAAAACTGATACGTTTCTCCAGAACAGAGCGGGCAGCGCTTAGCGCCGCCCGAGAACGAATACTGTTTTATAGCATGAAAGGCACGTCCCGTCCGGGACGTGCCTTTCATGCTGTCGGCAAAACCGGATGGCTTTGCCGACAGGAAGGATGCAGATAAGCTGGGCGCACTCGCGCGGGGACGCTCGCACACTTGCAGGCTGAGAAGAGTTTTTCCGAGGCACATGTCCCCGGAAAAAACGATTCGTATGGATTTTTTGCCTGACCAGGCAAAAAACTCTGCAAGGCTTTTGAATCCGGGTTTGTCTGCAGGACGAAGGCGCGTCCCGAACGGGACGCGCCTTTTGATACGTATAGATTGGTCAGGATGCCTTTCGGCTGAATCGCTTACTTGCGCTCCTGGTTGAAGGTCTTCTTGGCCTCTTCCCAACCGGCCAGCAGGGACTTGAAGCCGGCCTGAGCGAACTCCTTGAGCTCGGCGCTGGCGTCGATGGCGGCGGCGGAGAGCTTGTCGGTGGCGTCCTTCAGAGCGTTCTTCGCGGCCTCGATCTTGGCCTCGACCTCAGCCTCGGCGGCCTTGGTTTCGTCGACGGAGGCGGCGCTGCCGTCCTTGATGGCGGCCTGAGCGGCAGCCAGACGGGCGATGGGAACACGGAAGGGGCTGCAGGAGACGTAGTCCAGACCCACCTTGTGGAAGAACTCCACGGAGCTGGGATCGCCGCCGTGCTCGCCGCAGACGCCCAGGTGCAGGGAAGGACGGGTGGAGCGGCCCAGCTTTGCGGCCATGCTGACCAGCTTGCCGACGCCGACCTGGTCCACGCGGGCGAAGGGATCGCTCTCGTAGATCTTCTTGTCGTAGTAGGCGCCCAGGAACTTGCCGGCGTCGTCACGGCTGAAGCCGAAGGTCATCTGGGTCAGGTCGTTGGTGCCGAAGGAGAAGAACTCGGCTTCCTTGGCGATCTCGTCGGCGGTCAGAGCGGCGCGGGGAATCTCGATCATGGTGCCGACCAGGTACTTCATGTCGGAACCGGCCTCGGCCAGAACGGCGTCAGCAGTCTTGACAATCACGTCCTTGACGTACTTGAGCTCCTTGACCTCGCCCACCAGCGGGATCATGATTTCGGGAACCATGTTCCACTCGGGGTGACGGGCCTGAACGGCCAGGGCGGCCTTTATGACGGCACGGGTCTGCATCTCGGCGATCTCGGGATAGGTGACGGCCAGACGGCAGCCGCGGTGACCCATCATGGGGTTGAACTCGTGCAGGGAGGCGATGATGTTCTTGATGGCCTCCACGCTCTTGCCCTGATCCTTGGCCAGCTGCGCGATGTCGGCTTCCTCGGTGGGAACGAACTCGTGGAGAGGAGGATCCAGGTAACGGATGGTGACGGGGCAGCCTTCCATGGCCTCGTAGATGCCCTCGAAGTCAGCCTGCTGCATGGGCTCCAGCTTGGCCAGAGCGGCAACGCGCTCTTCCAGCGTGTCGGAGCAGATCATTTCACGGAACGCAGCGATACGGTCGCTGTCGAAGAACATGTGCTCGGTACGGGTCAGGCCGATGCCCTGGGCGCCCAGCTCGCGGGCCTTGGCGGCGTCGTGGGGGGTGTCGGCATTGGTGCGGACCTGCAGGCGGCGATACTTGTCGGCCCAGCCCATGATGCGGCCGAACTCGCCGGCGATGGTGGCGTCAACGGTGGGAATGATGCCGTCGTAGATCTTGCCGGTGGAGCCGTCGATGGAGATGTCGTCGCCCTCGTGGTAGGTCTTGCCCGCCAGCTCGAACTTCTTGTTCTCCTCATCCATCTTGATCTCGCCGCAGCCGGAGACGCAGCACTTGCCCATGCCGCGGGCCACAACGGCCGCGTGGCTGGTCATGCCGCCGCGCACGGTCAGGATGCCCTGAGCGGCCTTCATGCCCTCAATATCCTCGGGGCTGGTCTCCAGACGGACCAGAACGACCTTCTCCTTGCGGGCAGCCCACTGCTTGGCGTCCTCAGCGGAGAAGACGATCTTGCCGCAGGCGGCGCCGGGGGAAGCGCCCAGGCCCTTGCCCACGGGAACGGCGGCCTTCAGCTTGTTGGCGTCGAACTGGGGGTGGAGCAGGGTGTCCAGGTTTCTGGGGTCGATCATCAGAACGGCCTGCTTCTCATCGATCATGCCCTCGTCAACCAGATCGCAGGCGATCTTCAGAGCGGCCTGAGCGGTGCGCTTGCCGTTGCGGCACTGGAGCATGTAGAGCTTGCCGTTTTCAACGGTGAACTCCATGTCCTGCATGTCGTGATAGTGGTTCTCCAGAATGGAGCAGACTTCCACGAACTGCTTGTAGGCCTCGGGGAACTTCTCTTCCATCTGGGAGATGGGCATCGGGGTACGCACGCCGGCGACCACGTCTTCGCCCTGGGCGTTGGTCAGGAACTCGCCCATCAGCTTCTTCTCGCCGGTGGCGGGGTCGCGGGTGAAGGCGACGCCGGTGCCGGAGTTGTCGTTCAGGT
>CAMVIC010000013.1 GCA_947167435.1 uncultured Clostridia bacterium
ATGTTGAGCTGGCCGGGAGCTTCGTGGACGCGGGCTGTCAGGCGAAGGTGAAGCGGATGGACGCGGTGCAGGACGGAGTTCGTACCGTCGGTTATGTGACCGTCGTCACCACCACGCCCACCCGCCTGTGGGAGCTGGCGGAGAGCATGGACCGGCAGCTTTTTGTGGAGCAGCTGTACGAGAGCGTGGACTACCGCTTTGATACCGTAGTCTGGCCGGAAAGCTGAGGCGGGATTATGGAGGAACGAAAACTGCTGCGCCGTCTGAAACGGGGTGACCCGGCGGCGCTGGGGGAGCTGATCGACCGGTACAGCCCCTATGTGTATGCCATCGCCTCCAACATCATGTCCCATGCCATGAGTCGGGAGGACGTGGAGGAGGTGGTGTCCGACACCTTTGCCAGCCTCTGGGAGAACCGGGGCAGGATCGAGACGGAGCTGCTGAAAGCCTATCTGGGCGCCATTGCCCGCAACAAGGCAAAATCCGCCCTGCGCAGCCACCGGCAGACGGAGGTGCTGGAGGACGACCTGATTACGCTGAGTCTGCCCAACGAGCCGGAGCGTCGGGCGCTGCTCTCGGAGCTGCGGATCCTTGCCCATGAGGCGGTGGATTCCCTGCCGGAGCCGGACCGGGAGATTTTTCAGCGCTATTATTTCCTGTATCAGAAGGTAGATGAGATCAGCGCCCAGTTGGGCCTCAACAGTGCCACCGTGCGCACAAAGCTGGCCCGGGGACGAAAACGGCTGCGGAATTATCTGACGGAAAGGGGGTATTGCTGTGAAGATACGGATTTCTGATCTGATGGACGAGTGCTGTCCGGTCCAGGTGGAGCTGGCAGACGGCGACGCGGAGCTGGCCGCGCGCATCCGGCAGCAGGTGCGGCAGAAGCTGGAAAGCGAGCCGCCCCGGAGCACGCACAGGCTGGGACGGGTCCTGCTGCTGGCGGCGGCACTGACCCTGCTGCTGGGAACGGTTGCCTACGCCGTCTCGAGCTTTGCCATGAACGCTCAGAAGCGGCAATCCTCCGACCCGCCGCTGACCGTCCGCTGGCTGATGCTGAGCGAGAGCGGGGAAGTGCTGACGGACGTGAAGGACCTGGTCCCCGACGCGGGAATGGTACTCAGCTTCACCGGCCCGTCGGAAAGCGCCAATGTGCCGGAGCTGCGCTGCTTCTATCTGCCCTCGGAGCCCAGCTATGGCTGGACGGATGCGGACGGCTGGACTCGTTATCTGACGGACGAGCACGGCGAGAGCGGGGGAGAGCTGCCCTATATCGTCAGCGTCGCCAACGTGGAGCCGGGCGTCAGCCGCTATTATATCCGGGGTGAAACCAGCCTTGTGAAGGAGGAGCAGTGGGGCGACTGGCAGGTGCTGGAGCTGCACTCCGACTACAGCAGAATCCCGTACCAGGGCTACAAAGAGGCAAATTTCATCCTGCTATTTGACCAGGGCCGGGGATACCTTGCCCGGGTGACCGGTACGGCAGAGCTGGAGACTCTGGAGCACATTGCCCGGGAGCTGGAAATCCGGGAGAGCGCAGAGCCCTATGAGCCCTCCGGCTATACGGAAACTCTGGTCAGCCTTGACCCGGCACGGGGATAAGCTGCAGTATCCGGCGGAGAAAAGACGCAGAAAGCATTATGTAAAACAAAACAAAACGGCGGCGCGGTCGGAATTCTGTTCCGATCGCGCCGTCCTGCCGGGAGAAAGAAGCAAAGAGAGGGAAAAGAACGCGGGCGGCCGCCGCTTTTTGTACAAAAAACGGGGAAAACGCCGGTAAAAACATGAAGAAAGCTCTGGTAAAACGGGGACGGGTTTGTTATACTGGTGCCATGCAAAATGGAAAAGAGGACAAAGCCATGGCAGAAAACAACAATCGCCCCCAGGGCAGGGAAAAACATGTAACCAACAACAGCAAAGGCATTTCCCGCCGCGGCTCGGGCCTGAACACGGGTCCGGTGGGCGGCGGACAGAGTCGTCCCAACGGGCAGACGCCGCCCAACCAGCCGGGAAATCAGTTTCAGAGAAGCGCGCGGACCACGCGAAGCGGCGGCGGCCGCAGCCCGCTGGCCACCATCATCATCCTTCTGGTGCTGCTGTTCGGCGGCGGGGGCGTGTTCGGCTCCAATCTGCTGGGCGGCGACAGCCAGAGCAGCGACTATGAAAGCAGCTATACCTACGTGACGCCGACCCCGCGGCCCACCGCGCAGGCGACCCCGCGGCCCACCGTGCAGGCAACTCCGCGACCCACCCAAAGCCCCCAGAGCAGCGGCAGCTTCAGCTCCTACGGCGCGCTGCAGAGCCCCTATGCCAGCCTGATTCAGGGCGCTGCATCCACAGGCACTGCCGCAAGCGAGGAGCAGGAGGCAAGCAGCAGCGTGGCCATCGGCACCCGCGCCAAACGCACCAAAATCCTCGGCAAGGGTAAGGATACCGTCACCATCATGGTCTATATGTGCGGCACGGACCTGGAATCCAGAAGCGGCATGGCCAGCAAGGACCTGGTGGAGATGGCCAACGCCAGGCTGGGCGACAACGTGCACGTGATCGTGTATACCGGCGGCTGCAGCCGCTGGAATCTGCAGGGCATCAGCAACAGCGTAAACCAGATTTACGAAGTGCGAAACGGCAATATGCAGCGCCTGGTGTCCGACGCCGGGAACGTGCCCATGACCCGTCCCGCCACGCTGACCTCCTTTGTCCAGTGGTGCGCCGAGAATTATCCAGCCAACCGCAATATGCTGATTTTCTGGGACCACGGCGGCGGCTCGGTCAGCGGCTACGGCTATGACCAGAAGTATCAGTCCAGCGGTTCCATGAGCCTTGCCGGCATCAACCAGGCCCTGAAGGATGCGGGGGTCAGCTTTGACTTCGTGGGCTTTGACGCCTGCCTGATGGCCACCGCAGAAACTGGCCTGATGCTGGACAAGTACGCCGACTATATGATCGCCTCCGAGGAGACGGAGCCGGGCATCGGCTGGTACTACACCAACTGGCTCACCAGCCTCTCCAACAATACATCCATGCCCACGGTGGAGGTCGGCAAGCAGATTGTGGACGACTTCGTTTCCACCTGTGCCCGCCAGTGCGCGGGACAGTCCGCCACGCTGTCCGTGGTGGACCTGGCGGAGCTTTCCTCCACGGTCCCGGCAAAGATGAAGGACTTTTCCCAGTCCCTCAGCAGCATGATAACCAACAACCAGTATGCCCAGGTCTCCGCCGCCCGCAACGGCACCCGGGAGTTTGCCCGCAGCTCCGTCATTGACCAGATTGACCTGGTCCACTTTGCACGGAATCTTGGCACCAGTGAGGGCGAGGCTCTGGCCAAGGCCCTGCAGGGGGCGGTAAAGTACAACCGCACCTCCTCCAATATGACCAACGCCTATGGCCTTTCCATTTACTTCCCCTATCGGAAAACCTCCAGCGTGGACAAGGCAGTGAGCACCTACAGCGCCATCGGCATGGACGAGAGCTATTCCCAGTGTATCCGGGAGTTTGCCAGTCTGGAGGTCAGCGGTCAGGCGGTCACCGGCGGCACCAACTCCCCCTATTCCGCCCTCTTCGGAAACAGCTACAGCTATTCCAGCTCTGACGAGATGGATCTGCTCGGCGCGCTGCTGGGCAGCTTCCTGGGCGGAGATTACAGCTCGGTTTCCGGGCTCAACAGCGGCAACACCGGCTTTTTCACCGGCAGGTCCCTCTCCCAGGAGGATACGGTTCTGTATCTGAGTGAAAACCGCTTCGACGCGGCGTCCCTGGTCTGGAGTGAAAACGCAGACGGGCAGCAGGTGATTTCTCTGCCCGAATCCCAGTGGGCCCTGGTGATGGGCCTGGATCTGAACGCCTTCTATGACGACGGCGAGGGCTATGTGGATCTTGGAATGGACAACGTCTTTTCCTTTGACGCCGACGGCAATCTGCTCTCTCCGGACGACCGCACCTGGCTTGCGGTGGATGGGCAGCCCGTGGCCTACTACCACGAGTATACCCAGCGCAGCGGCGACAGCCTGGTGATTTCCGGCAGAATCCCCGCCCTGCTCAACGGAGAGCGGATGGATCTGCTGGTGGTGTTCGATGCGGAGCATCCCTACGGCAGCATTGTGGGCGCCCGCAGCGCCTATGTGAGCGGAGAGACCGAAACCGTGGCCAAGGACCTGGAGGAAATCCCCGAGGGCACCAAAATCGACTTTATCTGCGATTATTACCAGTACGACGGAACCTACGAGAATACCTACATTCTGGGTCAGGAATCCACAATCTACCGCCCGGATCTGGAAATCTCCAATGTGGATGTGGGTGACGGCCAGCTGAGCCTAACCTATCGCTTTACCGACATCTATCAGCAGCACTACTGGACACCGGTCATCCTTCGGTAAAGGGCATCATTGCCGGGCGGAAAAGGGAAATGGAAACAAAAAGTTAAAAATCGGCAAAAAATTAAGAACTTTTATATTTCCTTTTTTGACAGCATGTGTTATAATCATTTTCACAATCGGTAAAATGCTCTGCCATCACGGCGGCGTGGACGCTGTGAGTGTTCAGATGAGGAGGTTTACATCATGAAGAGAGCTGTACTTCTGGCTCTGGTCCTGGTTCTGGCCCTGGCTCTGGTGGGCTGCGGGCAGAAGGCTGTCGAGCCGGATACCGTCCCCCTGGATGAATCCAATCAGGAGACGATTTTTATTGAGACGCCGCCCCCGGCCACGCCCACCCCGGAGACGACTCCTCCCGTGGTGATCGTAACGCCGTTTCCGGTGCCGTCCGTCAGCCCCAGTCCCATTCCGACCCAGGTGACGCCGGAGACCCCGACGCCCTCGCCGGTAGCCACCGTGGCGCCCACGCCCGACGACTACGTCGGCCCCACCGCCACCGAGGCGGAGATTGCCGCGGGCAAGGCGGGCTATCTCAGCGGCGACGGCGTCAATCTGCGCGCCGAGAGCAATGCACAGTCCCGGATTCTGGACAGCTTCCCCCGCGGGACGGAGTTCCGCATCCTGGGCTATGAAAACGGCTGGGCCAAGGTGCTGGTCAACGGGATCGTGGGCTACTTCGCCGGCAACTATGTAAGAGAAGGCATGCCCGCCACAACAACCACGACCACAACCACGACCAATACGAACACAAATACCGCCCCCGCCAACTATAACAACAACGGCAACGCCACCGTAGTGGTGGAGGCGCCCAACGGCAATACCAACGGCGGCCCCAGCTACAATCAGCCCTCGGAGCCGACGGTTGACGAATACGGTGTTGCCAGCGCTGTCATCACCTTCGGCTGACCGGCGCGAAACAGAATCACAGAACCGACACGCGGCGCCCCTGACAGGGCGCCGCGTTCTTTGCCGTTGGGAGGAGGCAAAGAGCTCCGTAACGATTCAGATGATCCGGCGCAAGGGGAGCTCAGAGGGGATTTTCCCCTCTGATTTTTCGCCTGGTCAGGCGAAAAACAAGGTTATATCCCGTTTTTGACGGGGTTGTGCCTCGCCAAAAACACCCTGAGCCAAGCTGCGCGAGTCCTCCCTCTGACTGTTTCGTCACCCGAAGGGGACGGAACAGCTATATATTGCCTTGCGTTTTTTGCACAGACGCTGCACAAGCGGTGACACCCGGTAACATCAAGGGGAAAAAGCGCGGACAAACGGAAAAACAGAAGACGCGGCGGAGACTGAAAGCGGCTCCGCTGTGTTTTTTATAAGACGGTGACCGACGAAAATGCCGGAAAGGCCGGTGTTTCCCGGCTTTGCGCCGAGGGGGGCAAAAACAACAAAAGGTGACGAATGTCGACAAAAGGAATTCTTTGACTTTTGCTCGGGGATATGGTATCCTAGTTCACGCTGATAACACTAAATATAGTAAATTCAATCCGGATAAAACACAAGATCATGTGATCTCTTCAGCATGATCGGGGGAGAAGCAAATGAAAATCATCAAGAGAAACGGTGCGGAGGCGGAATTCGACAGCGGGAAGATCGCTGCTGCCATCGCCAAAGCAAGCCAGGCGGCAGAGCCGTCTGAGCGCCTTTCCGAGGAAGACATTCAGGAGATGACCGAAAAGGTCACCGCCACCTGCGAGCTGCTGGGACGCGCGCCCAGCGTGGAAGAGGTGCAGGATATGGTGGAGCGGCAGATCATGGCCTACGGCGCCTTTGAGGTTGCCAAGCGCTATATCACTTACCGCTACACCCGCGCGCTGGTGCGCCAGGCCAACACCACCGACGACAAAATCCTGAGCCTCATTGAATGCGCCAACGAGGAGGCAAAGCAGGAAAACTCCAATAAGAACCCGGTGATCAATTCCACCCAGCGGGATTACATGGCCGGTGAAGTCTCAAAGGACCTGAGCGAGCGGATTCTTCTGCCCAAGGACATTGTAGAGGCTCATCAGGAGGGCATCATCCATTTCCATGACATGGACTACTATGCCCAGCACATGCACAACTGCGACCTGGTGAATCTGGAGGATATGCTCCAGAACGGTACCGTCATCACCGGCACCATGATCGAGAAGCCTCACAGCTTCTCCACCGCCTGCAACATCGCCACCCAGATTATCGCCCAGGTGGCTTCCAACCAGTACGGCGGACAGTCGATCTCTCTGGCCCACCTGGCTCCCTTCGTGCAGGTCAGCCGGGAGCGCATCCGGGGAGAGCTGGAGGAAGAGTTTGACATGACCGGCGTGCATCTGGATGAGGCCGCCAAGGAAAAGCTGGTGGAGCGGATGCTCCGCAGCGAGATCAAGCGCGGCGTGCAGACCATCCAGTATCAGGTGGTGACGCTGCTGACCACAAACGGGCAGGCTCCCTTCGTCACGGTATACATGTACCTGGGCGAGGCAAAGAACGAGCGGGAAAAAGAGGACCTTGCCATTATTATTGAAGAGGTTCTGCAGCAGCGCCTGGAGGGCGTGAAGAACGAGCAGGGCGTCTGGGTGACACCGGCCTTCCCCAAGCTTATCTATGTTCTGGAGGAGGACAACATCCGCGAGGGCTCCCGCTACTATGAGCTGACCAGACTGGCCGCCAAGTGCACGGCCAAGCGCATGGTGCCCGACTACATCTCCGAAAAGGTGATGAAGGAGCTCAAGGGCGGCGACGTATACACCTGTATGGGCTGCCGCTCCTTCCTGACGCCGGACCGCTTCACCGATAAGGGCATCGGCAATATCGCCAACGCCGGCAACTACGAGCCGGGCAAGCACAAGTATTACGGGCGCTTCAATCAGGGCGTGGTCACGGTAAACCTGGTGGATATCGGCCTTTCCGCCCACGGGGATATGGACGCCTTCTGGCAGATTTTCGACGAGCGGATGGAGCTGTGTCACCGCGCCATGCGCTGCCGCCACGAGAGACTGAAGGGCACCTTGTCCGATGTGGCCCCCATCCTGTGGCAGTACGGCGCTCTGGCCCGCCTGAAGAAGGGTGAGACCATCGACCGGCTGCTCTATGACGGCTACAGCACTCTGAGCCTTGGCTACGCAGGGTTGTGGGAATGCGTCATGGCGCTCAACGGCAAGAAGCTGACCGAACCGGAGGGGGAAGAGCTGGGCCTTCAGATCATGCGCAAGCTCAACGAGTACACCGCCAAATGGAAGGCCGCCGAGAACATCGATTATTCCCTCTACGGCACGCCGCTGGAGAGCACCACCTACAAGTTCGCCAAGTGCCTGCAGCGCCGCTTCGGCGTGATTCCCGGTGTGACGGACAAGGGCTATATTACCAATTCCTATCACATCCATGTGACCGAACCCATCAATGCCTTTGACAAGATCCGCACCGAGGCCAAATTCCAGGCTCTGTCTCCCGGCGGCGCCATCAGCTATGTGGAAGTGCCCAACATGCAGAACAACTTGGAGGCGGTCATGCAGGTGATCCGCTTTATCTACGACAATATCCTCTATGCGGAGCTGAACACCAAGAGCGACTACTGCCAGGTCTGCGGCTGGGACGGAGAGATCGAAATCCAGGAGGACGACGGCAAGCTGGTCTGGACCTGCCCGCGCTGCGGCAACCGGGACCAGAACAAGATGAACGTGGCCCGCCGCACCTGCGGGTATATCGGGACCCAGTTCTGGAATCAGGGCCGCACACAGGAGATTAAGGAGCGCGTGCTTCACCTGTAATCCCATAAAACAAAAAACTGCGGCTCTCACGTTTGAGAGCCGCAGTTTTTTCATGCAGTTTTACGGATGCTGCCGCCTGTTCATTTCCGGTGCTTTTTCAGGCGGATGTCTTCGCCCACAAAGGGCAGACGCAGGAACTCTCCCTGGATGCGGGAACAGATCTGGGGCGTGTACTTCTGGCTCAGCGCCTCGAAATCCAGATTGGTGCTGAGAATCATGCGCTTTTCATGTATGAGACGGGTGTTGAGCAGGGTGTAGAGCGCGCTGATGGACATGGGCGTGACCATCTCGGTGCCCAGATCGTCCAGAATCAGCAGGTCGCAGGAGAGCATGCGCTGCACGCGATCCCCGGCGGCCTCCGCTTCCTCCGGATCCCGGGAGAATTTCTGCCGCTCGAAGGCCTCCAGGGCGGAGGCGCTGCTGTCATAGCAGACCGAGCAGCCCTTGGCGGCCACTACCCGGGCAATGCAGCCGGAGAGGTAGGTCTTTCCCAGGCCCGTGCCGCCCTGAAGCAGCAGATTGGAGGAGACGTTGGGGAAGTTGTCGGCATATTTCCTGCAGGCTTCACAGACCCTTGTCATGGCCTGACGGGGGACCACCTGGCTGCGAGAGTCCAGCTCATTGCTGTAGAGGCTCAGATCAAAATTCTCAAAGCATTCGTTTCCGCTGCGCAGCAGGACGCCCAGCTCTCTGGTCAGCTCCTGGTTATACAGCTTCACCAGACAGCTGCACGGTCTGCCTTCGTGGGTGCCGCTGTCCCGGCAGATGGGGCAGGAGACAATTTCGTCCAGATACTCCACCGGCCAGCCGCCGGACACCAGCAGCTCCGCCCGGCGCATCTGCAGGTCCAGGTTCCGCTCCTTCAGCTGGGTGAGCTTCTGCTCCATGTCGCTTTTCCTGCTGAGCGTCAGACTGACCAGCTCTGCCATCTGACGACGCAGCTCCAGGTCAATCTCCCGGATTTCCGGTACTCTGGCATAGACCTCATCGGTTCTGCGCCGGTTTTCCGCCTGGTTTTCCGCCCGTATATTCTCCAGTCTCGTCCGTGCCCGGGCGAGCAGTTTTCCGTCGTAGGCCATAGTTTACGTTCCGCCTTTGTCAGATTTTATCAACCAGACTGTCCAGCTCTCCCAAGTCAATGGATCCGGTTTTCCCGGTGACGGTCGGCGTTTTGGAGCGGACAGGGTCCCTGGCCTCAATCTCCGCCGTGCTGTGCAGCCCGTTTTCGTGCCAGCTGCGGAGAATTTTGTTCATATAATTGAGCTTGAAGCCGCCGGTGCGGGTGACCGTGCGGTCAAAGGCCATGGAGATGGCTTCCTCCCCGAAGCCCATTTCCAGCCAGGCGCTGATGGCCTCGGTCTCCGAGCTGCTCAGCTGTCGGTCATAGATGCCCAGCAGGTTTTTAATCCGGCGAAGCCCGCTGAGCTTCTCCTTCTCCCTGCGGATGTATTCTTCCGCCTGCTCCAGCGTCAGCAGTTCCCGGTTGACCCAGGTGAAGGCCTCCTTCTGAAGGGAGCGCATGGTGGGGCGGCGGCCGGTGCCGTAACGCTCCTGAAAGATTTCCCCGCAGAAATTGATCAGCTCCAGCAGAACCTCCGGCGGGAGGGGGAGCTGCTCATATATGGCGAACAGAATCCGCAGGTCGGGACTGCTCAGCTGCTTGCCGAGAACCTTCACAGCCTCGTCCAGGATGGCCTGAAAGGTGGAATCGGACTTGGCGCGCTGGGTGATTTCCCGGGCGGTGTACGGGGGCAGCTCGTCTGCAGGCAGGGGCAGCGGTACTTTTGCCCCCGTATCGGCAGGGGCCTGGCCTTCATCCAGCAGCCCCATGCGCTGCAGCTTTTCCTCCGCAGCCTCCATCTCCCGCAGCGTGCGGCAGAGAACCCGCGCGGCCTGCTCCTTGTCCCGGCAGCCGCTGTGCCGGATATAGAGGTACAGCAGCGCCACGTCTCCGTCATGGGCGGCAATCAGCCGCTGAGCAGCCTGCGCCGATATGAGATTGTCCTGTTTCCTGTCCTGCATGGCAACCGTCCGTCCCGAAGAATTCACACTTTATTTTCAATGCGGCTTCATTATACCATCAATTTTGACTTGTCGCAATAGGAACAGATGTGCTATAATAAAACGAATAGCGCAAAAAACAAGCCTTACAGACGCGCCTGAGGGGAAAAGGCAGACGGCGTATGCCGTGCCGGAGTACAGGCAATGGCGGCGAAAAGGCTTTCCTGATAGATGCGTGCGCTCACGGCTGACTGCACGCAGAGACAAAAAAGGAGCAACACATGATAGAGCTACTCTCGCCTGCGGGCTCGCCCGAGGCGGTTATTGCCGCGGTGCAGAACGGCGCCGACGCGGTATATCTGGGCCTGGGGGATTTCAACGCCCGGCGGGGCGCGAAGAACTTCACCGAGGAAGAATTTGCCAAGGCCATGCGCTACTGCCGCATCCGCGGCTGCAAGGTCTATGTGACAATCAATACCCTGGTGGGCGACCGGGAGATGGAAAACGCGGTGGAGGCAGCAAGGCTTGCCTCAGACCTGGGGGCCGACGGCATCATCATCCAGGACCTGGGCCTGATCAGGGCAATCCGCCAGGCCCTGCCGGACATCCCCCTGCACGCCAGCACCCAGATGAGCCTGCATAACCTGGCAGGCGTGGAGGCCGCGGCAGAGATGGGACTGACCCGGGCTGTGCTGGCCCGGGAGCTGAGCCTGGAACAGATCCGATTCATCAGCAGTCACGCCTCCATTGAGACGGAGGTGTTCGTGCACGGAGCCCTGTGCTTCTGCCACTCGGGCCAGTGCTATATGTCCGCCCTCATCGGCCGGCGCAGCGGCAACCGGGGCATGTGCGCCCAGCCCTGCCGGATGCAGTACAGCCTGGGCGGCCGGATGGACGACTACCCCCTGTCCCTGAAGGACAACTGCCTTGCCGACCGGCTGGAAGAGCTGGAGGAGGCCGGCGTGGCCTGCGTGAAGATAGAGGGGCGCATGAAGCGGCCTGAATACACGGGCATCGTCACCGGCATTTATTCCAAGGCCCTGAAGGAGCACCGCAAGCCCAGCGCCGAGGAGATGGAACTGCTCCGGCAGGCCTTCTCCCGCCAGGGCTTTACCCAGGGATATTTTGACGGGGACAAAAAAGACATGTTCGGCGTGCGTCAGGCAGAGGACCAGACGGATGAGAGCGTGTTTACCGCCGCCCGCAAGGCCTATGCCGACGGGGAACTGCGTCGGGTGCCGGTCCATTTCTACACGGTAGCGGAGAAAGGCCTGCCCGTGCGCGCCATCGCCTTTGACGACGAGGGGCACAAGGCCGCCACCTTCGGACCTGTGCCGGAGCGGGCCCAGCGCCAGGGCCTGACAGAGGCCTATCTGACCGAACAGATGTTCAAAACCGGCGGCACGCCCTATAACTGCGTGGAAAACCGGGCCAAAACGGACCCGGGGCTCTATCTGCGCGCCTCGGACGTGAACGCCCTGCGGCGCAAGCTGATTTCCGACCTGTCCGACCAGCGGGCAGCGCCGCCCCAGCGGCGGGTGGGCTCGCTGCCTGCCATGCCGAAGGATATAAAGCCCGTGGCGGATCCGAAAATCATTTTCCAGGTCCGGGAGCAGGATCAGCTGACGGAGGAGCTGGCGGAGCTCAGGCCCGATTATCTCTATGTGCCGGCGCTTCTGATGCTGGAATACTACGACCGGGTTCGTCCCTTTATCGAAAAGGGGACAGTCCCGGTGGCAGTGCTGCCCCGGGTGATTACCGACAACCAGACCATGGAAATCCGCGAGACCCTGGACAAGCTCTTCGACTACGGCGTGAACGAAGCCCTGGTGGGAAATCTGGGGCATGTGTTCCTGGCCCGCGGCGCGGGGATGAAGCCCAGGGGCGACTTCGGGCTCAACGCCTTCAATTCCCAGAGCCTGGAGGTGCTGCGCCAGGCGGGATTCCTGTCTGCCACGGCATCCTTTGAGCTGCGCCTAAGCCAGATCCGGGATCTGGCAAAGCCCCTGGATACGGAGCTGATCGTCTACGGGCGTCTGCCGCTGATGGTCTCCGATCAGTGCGTCATCCGGCACAGCGCCGGACACTGCAACTGTCAGCAGCCTGCCCAGCTGGCCGACCGGATGGGCTCCGTGTTCCCGGTGGTACGGGAGTACGGCTGCCGCAATGTAATTTATAACGCCCACAAGCTGTACCTGGCGGATCGGAAGGACGACCTGTATTCCGCCGGACTCTGGGGGCTGCGCCTGATGTTCACCACCGAGAGCGCCAGAGAGTGCCTGGAGGTGGCCCGGGGTCATCTGGGCCTGTCCGATTACCGGCCCAACGTGCTGACCCGCGGATTGTATTACAGAGGAGTGGAATAAACTTGCACTTTGTTCTCGCATCCGGCTCTCCGCGCCGCAGGGAACTGCTGGAGATGCTGGGCGTTCAGAATCTGAGGATTCTTCCCGCCAAGGGGGAGGAGCAGGCGCCGGAAGGCGCCGGGCCGGGCGAACTGGTCACGGCGCTGGCAAGGGCCAAGGTCCGGGAAGCGGCTGCCCGGTGTGACGCGGAGGATGTGATCGTCGGCGCGGACACCATCGTATGGCTGGATGACCGTCCTTTTGGCAAGCCCGGCTCCGAGGAAGAGGCGCGCCGGATGCTGCGAACGCTCTCCGGCAGGGAACACCGGGTCTATACCGGCGTCTGCGTCCGCAAGGACGGCAGAGAGCTCTGCGAGTGGGAGGAAAGCAGGGTGTTTTTCCGGGACCTGACCGAGAAGGAAATCTGCGCCTATGTGGCCACGGGGGAACCCATGGACAAGGCCGGGGCCTATGGGGCCCAGGGGATAGGGGCGCTCTTTGTCCGGCGCATAGAGGGAGACTTTTTCAACGTGATGGGCCTGCCCCTCTGCCGGCTCGGCACCATGCTCAAGAAACAGGGAGTGGAACTTCTGTGAAAGAATATGTGAAGAAATACGGCATCCGCGCCGGCATCATTGTGCTGGCCGTTGCCGCGCTGATTCTGGTGGGTGCTGCGGCCCGGGGCGGGCAGGTCAGCCTGCTGCAGAACGTCACGGGCGTACTGTCCGCGCCGCTGCAGAAGGTGCTCAGCTCCACCGTCAACTGGTTCGACACCATCTACGGTTATCTGTATCAATACGACTCTCTCATGGCAGAGAACGAATCCCTCCGCGCCCAGCTGGCCGACGCGCAGCAGTCTGCCCGCGACGGCATCGAGGCGTCGGAGGAAAACGCCCGGCTGCGGGAGCTGCTGTATCTGCGGCAGAAGCACACGGACTATGTGCTGGAATCGGCCAAGGTGGTGCTCTGGTCCTCCTCCAACTGGTCCAGCTCCTTTACCATCAGCAAGGGCAAGACCAGCGGCATCGAGCTCAATGCCCCTGTGGTCACCGAGTACGGCGCCCTGGTGGGCCAGGTGACCGACGTGGGCGAAAACTGGGCCACCGTCAGTACGCTGATCGACGTGGACATGAGCGTGGGCGCCTTCGTGGGCGCCACGGGCAGCTCCGGCATGGTGGTGGGTGAGTTTGCCCTGATGAAGGACAAGGTGGCGAAGCTCACCTTCCTGGCCGACGGCGCCCAAATCTTTGAAGGCGACGAGGTGCTGACCTCCGGCTCCGGCGGCGCCTTCCCGGCTGGCCTTGTCATCGGCACCATCTCCAACGTGCAGACCGAGGCCGGCGGCCAGATCGAGTACGGCATCGTGCAGCCCCAGTGCGATCTGGATTCCCTGGTGCAGGTGTTCATCATCAAGAGCTTTCAAGTGGTGGAATAATTGTGAAAGAACTCTTTACAAGATATTTTCCCTTCCGGGTGGACGGCAAACGGATACTGAAGTACGCGCTGTATCTCTTTCTCGCGCTGGTGGTGCAGAACATGCTCTTTACCCAGCTGCGCATTCTGGGCGAGTGCCCGCTGATCCTCCCGGCGGTGGCGGTTGCCGTCGGCATGTTTGAGGGGGGCACCTGGGGCGCTGTCATCAGCATGATCCTGGGCATCTTTGCGGACATGTCCTTCGTGGAGAACACCGTGACCTTCACGGTGCTGTTTCCGCTGCTGGCCTTCGGCTCCGGCTTCGTCTCCCAGTTTTTCATCAACCGCCGCTTTTTCGCCTTCGCGGGCGCGGCCGTCATCGGCCTGCTCGTGACCGGTGTGGTACAGATGCTGCATACCGCTGCCATGGACGTGTTCACAACCGGCATGATCCGCACCGCGGTGCTGCAGACGCTCTGGGCCCTGCCCTTCCTGCCCCTGGCCTACTGGCCGGAGGCCAAGTGGATCGGCCAGGCTTAGAGAATATAAAACAAACCCGCTTCTTTTTGCTGCCTCCCCGAGGGGGAGAGAAGAAAGGTCGCACATGAACAGACTGATCAATTCCAAACGGGTGATCGCCATGGCCGTGATCATGGCGCTGATCCTGTCCATCTACATGTTCTTCCTCTACCGCCTGCAGATTATCGAAGGCGAGCGGTACTACCATCAGAGCGAGGAAATCACCGAGACCCAGCGCACCATCACTGCCGCCCGGGGCAATATTCTCGACCGCTACGGCCGCGTGATGGTGAGCAACAAGGAATGCTACAACCTGAAGATCGACAACGTGAAGCTCTTCGCCAACGCCGATCCCAACGCGGTCATTCTGGAGCTGGTGCGCATGGTCCAGAGTTTCGGCGACTCATACACCGACGACCTGCCCATTTCCGTCACGCCGCCTTTCGAGTACGACGCGAATATGACCGAGATTCAGCGTACCATGCTGGAGGCCTATTTCAAGGACAAGTCCAAGAGCCTGCCGGAAAACCCCAGCGCGGTTGAGCTTCTGAGCTATATGCGCACCCGCTACAACATTGACAACAGCT
>CAMVIC010000014.1 GCA_947167435.1 uncultured Clostridia bacterium
ATCACATACGCCTTCACCTTTAGGCAGTAGTCCTCGCCGGAGACCAGCGTTGCGATCTTCCAGTCGGCCAGGGAGATATACTTGGCGAGAATGTCGTTGATGCCGCTGGAGACCAGACGCATGGGCGCGCCCTTGATGATGTCCAGGTCCGCCACCACCAGAGCGGGGGCTTTCATGCTGATGGACTTCTTCTGGCCCTTGAGGATCACGGAGCAGATGCTGGCCGTAAAGCCGTCGGAGCTGGCAAGCGTCGGGACGGCCACAAAGGGGATGCCCAGCTTGAAGGCGGGATAGCGGCCAAAGTCCATGATCGTGCCGGCGCCGAAGGCCACCAGCACCTCGGGAGAGTCGAGCCGGGTCATCATGTCCTCAATCAGCACGTCCTCGCTGCGCAGACCCTGGGCGGGGAGCACGATTTCCTGGTCGGCCTTTACGTGCTTGCCCTCGGTCAGGGCGTAGATGTTGCTGTCGTAGACGACGGTGCGGCGCTTGTCCGCAAGGCCGACGGCGGCCATGTACTCTTCAAAACGGCTGAGGGCGTCGTATTCCACAACGACCATCTTGGTCTCCAGTTCGTGGTCGCGGCCGCAGCTGCAGGGTCCGATGTATTTTGAGCAATCCATTATCATTTCCAACTACCTCTTTTCCCGGTCCTCAGACCGTATCCAGGCGGCCATAGCCGTCCCAGGCAAACAGATGCCGGACTCCCGCGTCCCCGTGACAGGTGAGAATCTCGGCCAGATAAAACGTATGGTCGCCGGCCTCGGCCGTGCTGACCAGGCGGCATTCGAAGGAGACGCGGCTGCCGGAGACAAGGCTGGCCGGAATCACGGAGGCCGCCTCCAGCGGGATATCGAACTCCGCTGCCTTGTCGTGGTCGCGGCCGGAGCAGCGCCCGCAGGCAAGGGCCGCGCTGCGCAGCTCCTCTCCCACAACGTTCAGCGTGAACACGCCGTTTTTCTGAATCAGGGAGCCGCTCAGGCCCTTTTTGCTCAGGCACGCGCCCAGCATGGGCGGATGGTTGGACAGATAGGTCCACCAGGACACCGCCATCAGATTATCGCTGCCGTCTTCCCGCCGGGCGGAGAGCAGCGCAAAAGGGGCAGGCGCAGTCAGGCGCTGTGCCTGCCCCAGGGTGATTTCCGTCATGCCGCTCATTTCGCCTTCATGTAGTAGGCCACGGCAACCAGATTGTCGCGGAAGCTGCCGGTGGGGACAAACTTCTTCTCGAACAGGGCGGAGCCCATGGTGAAGGTCCAGGGTCCGATGTCGAACATGGTGTCGATCCGCTTGAAGCTGTTGATGCTGCCGGCGATGCAGATCTTGGCAGGGACGGCGGCGCAGAACTCATAGGCCAGCTTTTCGCCGTCGATCACGTGGCGATAGGCCAGAATGTCGAAGCCCTTGATGCCCTTGTCCATAAGCTCCTTCGCGTTTTCGATGATCTCCTCGTTGCTGCCCTCCAGAATGCTGGGGCTGCCGGAGACCTTGCCGACGAAGGGCAGATACTCCATGCCGTTGTCCCTGAGGAGCTTGGCGACGGAGTCATAGTACAGCGTGCCCATCAGGTAATCAAAGCCGCAGTCAATGGCGGTCTGGGCGCCGTCGAGGCAGCTGGCCTCGTCGTAGGTGACAACCTCAAGGAAGGTGGTTTTGCCGGCGGCCTTCATGGCGGCAACCAGCGCCTTCATCTGGTCCTTGGGAAGGCCCACGTTTTTGAAGCCCCAGTACTTGACCTCTTCCAGGTCCTTGCACTGCTCGAAGACCTCGGCCGCGTCCTTTACGGTCACGTCGTGGTGGGTCAGCATGATGATGATGTCGGGTCTCATGATTCTTCCTCCTGTAATAAAAATGTTGTGTTGCCGGTATATGCGATTTGCGCTTTCCCATGAAAAGCAGACGGCGGCCGCTTTTCATGGGAAGTGATGTCAGGGCTTCGCGCCGGCCTCGGCTGCCAGCGCCTCAAGCAGGGCGGCGTATTCCGCCGCGGCGTCCGGCTGCAGCAGGGAGCTGTCCACCGGATCGAGAAGGGCACGGGCCGCCTCGGCGTCGCCGGCGCGCAGCTTTTCCGCGGCCAGCTTTACGGCGCAGGTGTTCGCCATGACCGCGGCCGCCTGCTGCTCCTCAATCCCGGCAAAGGCCTCCCGCGCGGCCTCATAGTCGCCGTTTTCATAGAGGAGCCCGGCGTCGATAAAGGCCTTGAGTTCGGGGCGGTACTGCTCCACCCAGCGGGGATAGACCATCAGCTTCTCCGCCGCGCGGAAATGCCCGGCGAGGGCCAGCCGCTGGGAGACGAAGCCGGAGATCAGAAAGACCGAGAGCAGCAGGGCCGTGCCCAGAACAATCCGCCACCAGGACATTTTGCCCAGGGGACGCCAGGTGCGCTGGGCGCGGATCTGCCGGTAGCTGCCATAGCGGTTATCCATGGGCTACATGGGGCCGAGCAGCAGGTCGGGCAGCCAGGTGCAGAAGCCGGGGATAAAGGTGGTCAGCGCCACGACGACCAGGTCCACCAGAATCATCACCAGCATCCAGGGGATGAGCTTGGTCACGCCGGTCTTGACCACGGTGACGGTGACGAAGAGGTAGCTGCCAACCGGCGGCGTCAGACCGCCGATGATGGTGCAGAGGGTGAACACAAGGCCGAACTGAACCATGTTGCAGCCCAGCTTCTGAAGCAGGGGATACACCAGCGGCAGCACCACGGGCATGACCGCAACGGGCTCCATGAAGCAGCCGATCAGCAGCACGAAGGCGCCGACCAGCAGCATGATGACGGTGGGACTGCCGGAGGAGACGTTCATCAGCCACTCCTGGAAGACCTTGCCGAAGCCCTCGACGGTGAAGATGTAGGCGAACATGGTGGAGGCTGCGTAGAGAGACAGGACCTGGCCCGTACCCTCGGCGGCCTTGAAGAGGACGCTCAGAATCTTCTTGAGATTCAGCTCGTGGTAGAAGAAGATGCCCACAACCAGACCGTAAACGCAGGCGATGGCGCCGGCCTCGGTGGGGGTGCAGAAGCCTGCGGTGATGCCGACGATGATGATCAGCGGCATCAGCAGTGCCCAGAAGCAGTCCTTCAGGGCCTTGAGAACTTTTTTGCCCACAAACTTTCCGCCATAGTCGATGTTGTGCTTTTTGGCATAGAAATGGCAGATGATCATCAGGATGATGCCGATCGCGAAGCCGGGGGTGTAGCCTGCCAGGAACATGCGCGTGATGGACAGGCCCGTGATCGCGGCGAACATGATCATGACGTTTCCGGGCGGGATGATGGGGGCGGTGGAGGCAGCGCCGGCGATCATGGCGCCGGTGAACTCCTTCTTATAGCCGATCTTCTCCATGTCCGGGGCGGTGATGGAGCCGATGGCGGCGACCGCGGCCGTGCCGGAGCCGGAGACGGCGCCGAAGAGCATGTTGGCCGCCACGCAGACGATGCCGACGCCGCCGCGCAGCCAGGAGAACAGGGCCGAGCAGAACTGGATGATCCGCTTGGACAGGCCGCCCTGGTTCATGATGGAGCCGGAGATCATGAAGAAGGGGATTGCCATCAGGGTGAAGGAGTTGATGCCGCTGATAAATCCGCGGCAGTTCATGTACATCTGCAGCGGCCCTTCTCCCAGCAGAACGGCCAGGAAGCCTGCGCCCAGCAGGGAGAAGGTGATGGGGACGCCGAGCAGCATCAGGGCGAGAAGGGAAACACACGCGATCAGAAGCATTACTCCGTCACCTCTCCTTCGTTGATTTTTTCATATTCGGTCTTTTCCAGGGTGTTGTTCCAAAGTGCCATGACCTTGCCCGGGGTGATGCGCAGATATCCCAGCACCATCAGGATCGAGCCCGCGATGTAGGAATCGTACAGCACCCACTGGGGCCAGCCGGTACCGGTCAGCTTGGTGGGGGCGTAAATCTTGACCATCTTGAAGGCTGCCGGCAGAAGTGCGATCAGGAAAAAGCAGGCGAGGGTGCGGGTGAGGGCATATAGAACAGCCCGCACCTTGTTGTTCTTGATCAGCTCCTGCAGCAGGTCAAGGGTGACGTGGTCGTCAGCCCTGGCGGTGAGGGAGGCACCGACACAGGTGACCCAGACGGCGCACAGGATGACGATTTCCTCCGCCGCGCGGAAGGAGTGGTGGAATGCGTAGCGGCCGACGGTGTTCACGAAGCAGACCCCGATCATAATCGCCAGCAGCAGCGCGCAGAAATACTTGATGATAATCGCGAGAGCATCGTCTACCTTCCGATAGACAGCCAGAATTTTTTTCATAGACCGACCTCTTTTCCTGAGGTATTTGCGTGAGAAACAGGGAAAATTGCCCGGAAAAGCAGCCGGAGAGCCCGGAATGGGCTCTCCGGAAAAAGAGCTTCAGACGGTTATGCTGTGGGAATACTGCTTATTTGGCATTGGCGGCCACATAGTCCAGAGCTTCCTGGAAGATGGCCTCAACGCCCCACTCGGAGATCTTCCCATCGCGGAAGGCGGTGTCAGCGGCCTTGAAGCCGGCGAAGGCTTCCTCGGTCGGGGTGATGACCTCGACGCCGGCCTCCTTGATCTTCTCAAGCTCGGCTTCGTTGGCGCCTACGCGGTCATAGCACTGCTCCACGCTCTTCTCCTTGAAGACCTCGATCAGGATCTGCTGCAGATCCTCAGGCAGCTGCTGGAGATTGGACTTGTTGATCATCAGCAGGTTCAGGGAGGCAATGTGATAGGTCTCGATGTACCAGTGGAAGCCCTCCTGCTGGCCGCGGGCGGTGATGGAGGCGGGGTCAGACTCAAAGCCCTCGATGGTGCCGTTGGCAAGGCTGGTAATGACCTGGGAGGAGCTCATGGCAGTGGGAGCGCAGCCCCAACCCTCGACGGTGGCCATGTAGACGTCAGACTGGGGAACGCGGATACGCAGGTTCTTGCAGTCGTCCACGGTGTAGACGGGGAACTTCTCCGCCGTGCAGAGGCAGCGGATGCCCTGGCTCAGAGCGCCCAGGCAGTACAGGTCGATGCCGGCCTCTTCCAGCTGCTTGTTGGTCAGCTCGGGAAGAATCTCGCCCAGAGCGTTCATCTGGGAGTAGTTGTCGACAACGTAGGGAAGCTCGGACCAGCCGATGGCGTCAATGCCGCCGACCGTGCCCCAGACGGAGGGGCCGGAGAGGCTCATGTCCAGTGTGCCGGCGAATACCTGCGGGATCAGCTCTTCCTCGCTGCCCATGACGCCGCCGGGAACACAGTCGATGACGAGGCGTCCTTCAGATCTTTCCTTGACCTCTTCAATGGCCTTGTTGATCCACAGAGACTCATGGCCGCCGGCCTCCTCGGCAGCGAAGATGTGGTAGAAGGTCAGGGTGTAGGTGCCGTTCTTCTCGTTGACGGCGAAGGCGGGGGTCAGCCCGGCCAATGCCACAATCATAACGAGCATCAGGGCAAACGCCAGAATCCGTTTCGTGCTTTTCATTGAGATCCTCCTTTTTAATATAATAATACTTCCGGTGGTCATTTTGTACAAATGACCTGTAAAAAAATAATACTTCTTTTCAGCTCACTTGTCAAGTCGCACAAAAGAAGGAACGAAAAATTTTTTTATTGCACATAACAGAGGCGTTTCGCAGACAAAAAAGCGGAAAAGAACGATTTTTTGCGCTTTATCGATTAAGCTTTATAAAACAGGCCTGCGGGACAACATATTCCGAATCTTTCCCACTCGAAGAGCAAAGCGTCCGAATCCGGACAAATAATGAAAACTGAAATGATTTTTGTTGGGAAAACGAAACAGCAGGCTGACCTTCCGAGCCAGCCTGCTGCTTATCCTGCCCATCAGGGCCCGGCAGAGCGGGACAGCTGCTGCAGAAGCAGCCGGCAGATTTCGTCCATGTCCCCCACGATGCCGTAGTCGCTGTAGTGAAAAATCGCGGCGTCCGGGTCTTTGTTGACGGCCACGACGCAGCCGGCGTCCGAGAAGCCCGTCACGTGGTTG
Organism: uncultured Clostridia bacterium; assembly: GCA_947167435.1. The sequence continues at coordinate 5,967 of CAMVIC010000014.1, forward strand.
ACCGCGCCGGAAACCCCGAAGCTGAACAGCAGCTTCGGCCTTACGACGGCCCCGGACTGCCCGATCATGCGTTTGAAGGGGAGAAGCCCCCGGTCAAAGACGGGGCGCGTGCAGGCAAGCTTTCCGCCGAGCCGCTCCGCCAGCCGGCGGTAGAGCGGGAGGGAATCCGCCCGGACCGCGTTTCCCACGCAGACAATTGCCTGCGCGTCGGCCAGGTTCAGACTGTCGTCCGCCCGGTCCGGAATAAAGTCCAGCACCGCGGTGCGAATCTGCCCGGCGGGAAAGCTCCGCTCTTCCAGGATCGTCTCGCACTCCCGACGCCCGGAAGGGGCGTATCGGAAGGTCCCCGGGCGGATGGTGCTCACCTGGGGCCGCAGAACCGGCACGGTGATGACGGCCATCATTTTCCCGCCCACTGCCGGCTCGATGAATTCAATGTCGCCCGTCTTCGGGTCATAGACAAGCTCCGTGGCGTCGGAGGTACAGCCGGTGGAAAGGCGGCAGGCGAAACGAGGCGCGAAATCCCGGCCCTGAACGGTGCCGCCCACGAATACCGCCGTCGGGCGGTACTTCCGGCATAGTTCGGTAAACAGATGGGTATAGGCGTCGACGCTGAAGGGTGACCAGCCGGCGCCGCGCACCAGAAGAAGCCTGTCCACGCCGCATTCCAGGACCTTCTCAATCTCCTGCCGGGCAAGCTCCCCCGCAATCACGGCGCAGAGCTTCTCACCGGCGGCGTCCGCAAGCTTTCGGATTTCGCAGCACAGCTCCAGCGAGACCGGCTGAACGGCGACGCCGTCATGCTCCACATAGACCCACATATCGTGAAAACTGTGTTTATCCATGTGAGCGCCTCCTCAAAGCACGTCGGCCAGAAGGCCGAGCAGGGTTTCCACGGTTTTCTCCGGGCTCTCTTCCCGGAGCATCTGCCCGAGCTGGCCCACCGGGGGCGGATAGGTGCGCGGCACCTTGGTGGGAGAGCCGGGATCTCCGATCCGACGGGGGTCCAGGCCGGGAATCGTATGGGAGGTATAGCGCGAAATCTCCGCCCTGCGCGACGCCTTCCACTGCTTCAGGTTCGGGATGCGGGGGCGGAAGTTCGTTTTCTCCACCGTGAGCAGGCAGGGGTATGCGGAGCGCGTCAGCTCGGTTCCGGTTTCCAGCGCGCGATTGACGGTGAGGGTCCTGGCCGCCTCATTCAGCTCCTGTATCTCTTCCACGCAGCTCAGCTGCGAGGCGCCGAAGCCCTCGGCCAGCTGGGAGGCCATCTGTCCGGTGGCCCCGTCCAGAGATTCCTTCCCGCAGAAAACCAGGTCAAAATCCCCCAGCAGGCGGGCGGCGGAGACGATTGCATAGCTTGTGGCCAGAGTGTCGGCATTGGCGAAGGCCCGGTCCGAGAGCAGCACCGCCCGGTCCGCGCCGGCGGCCAGACACTCCCGCAGCGCCTCCTCCGCCTGGTCCGGCCCCATGGTGATGCAGGTCACCGTGCCACCATAGCGCTCCTTCAGCCGCACGGCGGCCTCCAGGGCGTTTTCGTCGTTGGGGTTCAGAATGGCCGGAACCCCCTTGCGGATCAGGCTGCCGGTCTCCGGGTCGATTTTCACCAGGTTTACGTCGGGCACCTGCTTGACGCAGACCAGAATGTTCAGCATGGCTCATCCTCCTCCCCGTCGTGGCAGACCTTGCCCGGGTTCAGAATTCCCGCCGGGTCAAACACCTGCTTGATGGCGCCCATGAGGCCGTAGGCGGTTTCTCCGACGGATTGGCGCAGGTAGCGCTTTTTTGCGTGCCCGATGGCGTGCTCGCCGGAAACCTGCCCCTCAAACGCGGCGCATTTGGCGTAGCAGGCGTCCATCAGCCGCCTGACGCGGCGCCGGAACTCGTCCTCCTCCAGGTCGTTGGAGCAGCAGTAGATGTGGAGGTTGCCGTCGCCGGCGTGGCCGAAGGAGCGCACCCGCACCCCCTGCTTTTCCGCCTCCTCGTGGGTATAGACCAGGAAGGCGGCGATTTTGTCCACCGGGACCACCACGTCCATCTCGTCAAGCAGGCGGGTCTCCGCCTCAATCACGGTCAGAAAGGCGCTGCGGGCGGCCCAGACCTCTTTTTTCAGGCTGTCGGTCCAGACGACCAGGGTATCGTAGGCGCCGGCTTCCTCCGCAAGCTGCCCGAGGCGGTCCATTTTATCGCTCAGCTCCGCCTCGCTGTCTCCCGTCAGGGTAACGAGAATATATGCCCCGACCGACTTCCCGTTCACGACCGTGGGAAACACGGGGGCGCCCGTGAAGGCCGCGGAGGAATCCACGATGTCCCGCTCCATGAACTCAATGGACTGGGGATCCAGGCTTGCCAGCTTGATGGCCGGAACCGAGGCGATCGCCCGGGCGATGTTTTCAAAGGGGAGAATCAGGCTGACGTCCCGCAGGGGCTTTGGAATCAGCTTCAGGGTCAGCTCCGTGATGACGCCCAGGGTCCCCTCCGAGCCGATCATCAGATGCAGCAGACTGTAGCCGGAGCTGGTCTTGCAGACGGCCTTGCCCAGCCGGAGAATTTCACCGCCTGGCAGCACCACCGTCATCGCCAGCACATAGTCCCGGGTAACGCCGTATTTGACGGCGCGCATGCCGCCCGCGTTGGTGCTGACGTTGCCGCCGACGGTGGCGGTTTTTTCGCCGGGATCCGGCGGATACATCAGGCCGTGGGCCAGGGCGTCCGCCGCCAGGTCCTGCAGCAGGACGCCGGGCTGGGTTCGGACCACCAGGTTGTTGAGGTCATAGGAGAGGATGCGGTTCATCTTCTCCATGCTCAGCACGATGCCCCCGCAGATCGGCACGCAGCCGCCCACAAGCCCCGTCCCGGCCCCGCGCACGGTGACGGGAATCCGACGGGCCGAGCAGTACTTCATGATTTCGGAGACCTCTTCGGTGCTCTGCGCCAGGATTACCGCCTCCGGCAGCCGCTTTCCGTAGATGGGCATTTCGTCGTGGCTGTACGCTTCCTTTACCGAGTCGCCGGCATGAAAGCACCCGGGCCCCACGAGCTTCTCCAGCCGGGCGGCATCCTCCGGGCACAGCCTGTTATAATGCGCCATTGAATTCCTCCTTCCTGTTGATAAACCGGTATCACCCGACTCCCGGTATGCGTTCGACTGCCGGATCAAGGCGGGCAGAAATGAGAAAGCTGAGCGATTCCGCACACTCTTCCGCGGGCAGGGAGTCATGGCCTGCCCGTACGCATACGAGGCCGTGCACATTGCTTTATCAATATTAAAGCATGGCAAATCGAAAAACATCAAGCAATACTTTTTCACAGCTGGGCGAACCGGCATAATCACCATATTTCCGTCAGAAAAGCCGTTATCTTTCACAATGAAATCTCAGCTTCCGTTTCAAATTGATCCTGATTACCGGGAGCTTCCGACAGCCGGTTTGGAAACCGGACGGCTTCGCGGGAAAGGAAAGCCCCGCTTTATGGCAGGCCGGCAGCAGGGGAGACGGCAACACGTCCCGCGTTTTGCGCCGCGGCCGCCCTTGCACAGCCGATCAGGACACAGTATAATGGCCGTACGACTGACGGGCAGGAGGGCAGAAATGGAGAAACAGACTTTTGCGTGCAGAGGGAAAAGCGCGGCTTTGTACCTGAGCGGGCGGACGGAAAGCCCTCTGATCGTCCTGAATCATTATTCGGGAGACGGGGAAGAAATCGTGCGGGAACTGGAGAAAACGGATGCGCCTGACTGCAGTCTTCTTGTCACGGGAAATCTCAACTGGGACCACGATATGAGCCCCTGGTACTGCCCGCCGCTCTCCGCAAGGGATACTCCCTGTACAGGGGGCGCGGACGAATATCTGGAGCTTCTGCTGACGGAAATTCTGCCGGAGGCAGAAAAGCGGATCAGCGGCAAGCCGGCCTTTCTGGGGATCGCGGGCTATTCCCTCGCGGGCCTGTTTGCGTTGTACGCGGCTTACCGGTGCGCGGCCTTTGACCGGATTGCCAGCATTTCGGGATCTCTCTGGTTCCCGGGCTTTATGGAATACGCGCTGAGCCATGAGATGCCGAAACGCCCGGAAAAGCTCTATCTCTCCCTGGGAGACCGGGAAGCCTGTACCAAAAACAGCCTGCTGAAGACCGTGCAGACCAATACCGAGACGCTGGCCGGACACTACAGGGACCTTGGCTGTGCGGTGACCTGGGAGCTGAATCCGGGAAACCATTTCCGGGATGCGGAGCGCAGAAGCGCGAAGGGAATCCGATCCATTCTGGAACAGGGCGTGATTGCGGGCTGACCAATGCTTTCGGGCAATAAAGCGGAAGCTGTCCCGGCGCCCGCCTGAGAAGGGCGCGGTATCAAAAAGCGTACCAGGTATGAAGAAACTGCGTACTTGATTTCAAAAACGGATATGGTACAATAAATATACTTGAAAAGAAAAAACGTGGCGGAAGGAGGTGCCGGAGATGCGGATGGCGGAGCTGATCGACTATGCCAGAGAGAAATATCAGATTGAGGAACAGCACAAGTGGGAAGGATTCCCCGGCTTTTCCGTGCTCAACCATCCGCAGACGGGGAAATGGGTCGCCCTGCTTATGCGGCAGTGGGACATGGAGACAGGCACAGAGCTGGAACGCTGCGACCTGAAGTGCGGCGGCAGCAGCCTGCTGCGTTTCTCCCGGCCATACCTTTCGGCGCCGGTGCGCATGCCGGGGAAAAGGTGGATCAATATCACCTTTGACGAGAGTACGGAACCGGACGTGGTCTTTCGGCTTTTCGATCAGGCGGTCGCGGAGGGAAGGGAACACGGCTATACCGTCGTTCTGGGCTCGGCGCCGTCAGAGGGGGGCGGACACTGGCAGGAAACGCCGCTGCCCTTTTCCGGGCGCACTGACCGCACGGAGAGGGAGCAGCTGCCGGAAAAGCTGCGGGAAATGCGCCGCCTGTACGAATACGGCAGCCAATCCGCCGAGGCCAGAGCCGAAAATTTCTTCCGTCAGGCGGTATTCATGGAGGACTACGAAGACGACGCTCCCTGGCCGGGGGGCGATTTCGTCCGCTATTTTCCCACCTATCAGGACCTGAGCGCAAGGCAGCTTCGCGGATACTTCACCTGGCGCGCCGGGGTGCGCAGGGGCGTGTTTCAGCCCATCGCCACCTCAGCGGCTTATCTCTATCTCTACGAGCTGCTCAACGGCGTCGGTGCCTGCTCGCCGGAGGATGCGCTGGAAAAGCTGCGGGCGTTTGAGCAGGGCTATCTGGATTCCGGCATCGGCGATCAGCGGATGCGGCGGAACCTCCGCCGCTGGATGCTGGAGTATGCCGTGATCAACGACCTGCCGCCCTCTCTTGCCCGGGAATATGCCGAGCCGGAAATGACGGCGCGGGACGAGGCTCTTGCCGCACTGCGAAGGCCGGAGGACTGCCCGGACGAGGAGGTCTTCCGGGCTCTCTGCCTGCTGGGCGGGAAAAAGATTGCCGAATCGCCGGTCGTCAGCCGGGACCCCGCGCGGGGACAGCACCTGTTCAGCGAGGCCTGGCGCTCCGCCGCGGCCTATCGCTGGCAGGACAAGAAGCTGTTTGCCCTCTGCTTCGGAGAAAAGAAGACCCGGCGCTGGGCGCCGCTTTCCAACGCCGTCTATTATGAGAAAAAGCGACAGGAAGACAGAACCTATGTGCTGAACGAATGCCGCAGCTTTCGCTGCAGGGACGGGCTTTGGACGGTTCGCGCCTTTGAGAGTCTGTCCTGGGACAGGGCCAGAATGCAGGGCTTTTTGCATGAGGCGGACGCCAGACTGCGCCGCTATCTGAAAACGGGGCGCTATCTCAGAGAGAAGCCGGAGGATGCCTGGGCAATCCCCTTCATCGACGCGGTCATCGATGCGGACAGGAAGGCCGCGATCGAAGCCGCTAGGCCCAAAATCACCATCGACCTGTCCGAGTTGGAGCAGATTCGCCGGGACGCGGCGGGCACGCGGGACAGCCTGCTCACTGAGGAAGAGCTGGATGAGTACGAAGAGCCCGCCCCGGCGCCGGAGGAGGAAAAAGCGGCCGAGCTTCCGCTGGATTCTGTACAGGTCCGGATTCTGCGGGGACTTTTGCAGGGCGAAGACGTGACGGCGATTCTCAGGGCCAATCATCTGATGCCGTCCATGACGGCGGATTTTATCAACGAAGCATTGTATGACGAGATCGGCGATACGGTTCTGGCATGTGAGGGGGACCGGCTGACCCTGATCGAGGACTATATCGAAGACCTGGCACAGTTGCTTGGAGGAACAAGGCATGGATGAACACAGAAAGGTACCCAGGCGCATCGCGCAGACGGTGCTGAATTCCCTGAAGGGCGGCGTGGTGCCCCGCATCGGGCTGCCCTATATTACGGTGGGCCGGAAAAACGAGATCGAGGCGCTGCTGCACGATGTGGATATCATCGCGGAGGGCGGCGCGTCCTTCCGCTTTATTGTGGGCCGCTACGGCAGCGGCAAGAGCTTTCTGCTGCAGACCATCCGCAACTACGTGATGGACCGGGGCTTTATCGTGGCGGACGCGGACCTCTCACCGGAACGGCGGCTGCAGGGAACAAAGGGACAGGGCCTGGCCACCTACCGGGAGCTGATCTCCAATCTGTCCACCAAAACAAAGCCGGAGGGCGGCGCGCTGACCCTGATTCTGGACCGCTGGATCAGCGCGGTACAGAACGAGGCCATGCAGGAGACGGGACTCGGCCCCGACGATCCCGCCCTGGCTTCCGCCACGGACAGAAAAATCTTCGCGGTGACGGCCGACCTCAGCGAGCTGGTCCACGGCTTTGAGTTTGCAAGGCTCCTGTCCGCCTATTACCGGGCCTATCTCGGCGGCGACGATGAGACGAAGGCGAAGGTGGTACGCTGGTTTCGGGGCGAATACGCCCTGAAGAGCGAGGCCAGGGAAGCCCTGGGCGTCAACATCATCATCACCGACGACGACTGGTACGACTATCTGAAGCTCTTTGCCGCCTTCTTCCGCATGGCGGGCTATACGGGCATGTTCATTATGATCGACGAGCTGGTGAACATCTATAAGGTTCCGAACGCCATCACCCGACAGTATAACTATGAGAAAATCCTGACCATGTATAACGACACCCTCCAGGGCAAGGCCAGGTATCTGGGCATCCTTATGGGCGCCACGCCCCAGGCCCTGGAGGACAAGCGGCGGGGTATCTACAGCTACGAGGCGCTGCGCTCCCGCCTGGCGGAGGGGCGCTTCTCCAGGCCGGGCGCCAGGGACCTGCTGGCGCCGGTGATCCGCTTGGAGCCGCTGACCGCCGAGGAGATGCTGGTGCTGTGCGAAAAGCTTGCGGAAATGCACGCGGGGCTCTACGGCTATGCCCGCAGCGTCACCACGCAGGACCTGGCGGATTTCATCAGGATCGAATACGGGCGCATCGGCGCGGATCAGAACATCACGCCCCGGGAAGTGATCCGGGATTTCATCGAGCTGCTGGACCTGCTGTACCAGAATCCGAAGATGCACATTGCCGAGCTGCTTTCCTCCGAGGAATTCAGCTACGCCAAATCGGAAGCCGTCTCGGATGAGACGGACGCGGGCTTTGCGGAGTTTACGATATGAATGTGTATGAGCGCTATGCGCCTTTTATTCAGAACTATATCT
>CAMVIC010000015.1 GCA_947167435.1 uncultured Clostridia bacterium
GGAGTTCGAGAGCGTGGCTTGATAAAACTGCAATTCCCTCTGTGGGCAAAGCCTTTCGGCTTTGTCGACAGTATAAACGGCTGAGGGTTTCCTCAGCCGTTTTATTTATTCTCCGTATTGCAGCAGCATGCGGAAGATGGCGGTGTCCCCCGTCTCCCCGCTGATGTAATACTTTTCTCCCTCCCGGCTCCAGTGCAGCTGCAGAGTCTCTCCGCAGAGGGCCTCGCTCAGGTGCTCGGTGTTGACCTGCACCAGACCGTGGCTGCCGGCGCTGCGGCCGATGCACTGCTCCGCCATGTCGTAATAGCGGGTGTTGTTCATGTGGCCGTTGCTGTCCAGATACTCCGGCGGCACCGTGAACGTCCCGCTCTCCGTGGTGTCCTGCCTGCGCAGCGGGCGGGGCAGCGGCTGCTCCAGTCCGGTGACCAGCGCCTCCAGCATGACGCCGTGCTCATCCGGGTTCACCATCTTCCGACTGCTCCGGTCCACCACGGCCCAGATGCCGCAGCCGCTGACGCAAAGCTGCTCCGACGCATCATACAGGCGGTAATAACGGGGCATCATCCCGTGGCGTACCGTGCCGGGCCAGGTCTCCAGTCGGAGGCATTCCCCCGCCCGGGGCCAGCGCTCCACCTGGATCTGATAGCGGATGACCACCCACATAAGGCCCTTGGCCTTCAGGGCCATCTCGCCCTGACCGTACTGGGTGCTCTGCTGCCCGGCTGCATCCTGAAGGACGCGAAACAGGTCTCCGGTGGAAAGGCCCTCCGGCCCCACCGGAACTTCCATTTTGTATATTTCCATGTACTCCCTCACTTCCAGGCAAGCAGATAGCTGCCATTGCGCTCCAGGGTAAAGCCCGCCGCCTCAAAGGGTTCGCGGCTCTCCCAGGGTGACAGAATATAATACGCATTCTCATCCGGTATCCCGTCGATGCCGAAGTGCCAGCGGCCGATGGATTTCGCAGACAGGTAGGCGGCAGGATACGTCCGGTATTCCACGCTTTCCCGGAATTCATCCGCCGGCATCTCCACCGCAACGAGCAGCTGGGGATAGTAGATTTCCCGACTCAGGTACACCGGTTTCTCTCCCTCACAGGCGGCGGCCGCCTGCTCCAGCCCCTCCCCGAAGAGGGTGCCGATCTGCTGCCGGTAATCAGTGAAATAATAGACCTGAAAAGCGGCGAACAGGACAAGATAGCCTGCCAGCAGCAGCGGCAGCAGGCGCAGCCGGAACAAATCCGCAAACCAGGTCAGGCCCCGGGCAGTCAGAAACACCAGCGGCAGCCACAGGAGATTCACCCGGTTTATATTCACCTGCATCAGTGCCCCAAGCGCCAGCGCGCCCAGCAGCATGAGCAGGAGCGGCGCCGTGCGTTTTCGCTCTCCCAGCGCCGGCAGCAGCCCCAGCAGCGTGAAGGGCAGGGAAACCGGATACAGCAGGCCGTACCAGCCCGCGAAGTTCCAGGGCAGCCCATCTGACTGCCGCCACAGGATGGCAAACAGGTTTTCCAGGTTTTCCGGAATGCTGCGCAGGGAAAGTTCCCCTGACCGCATGACCAGCAGCCGGGGGACGGAAAACAGCGGCGTTCGCAGCTCCGCCATCCAGCCCAGGTTCACCGCAAGAAAGAGCAGCAGCGGCAGCGCCAGCAGAACCAGGAGCAGCAGACTCAACAGCAGATACCGGTCTGCGTGAAGCTTTCCCCGGCGCGCCGCCCAGACGCCCTGCGCCAGCAGCAGGAAGGGCAGCACCGGCCAGATGGCCGCGTAGGTGTACAGGCTCAGTCCATAGCAAACGGCGGACAGGAGCAAGAGCCGGGGTTTCTCCATGGCCCGCAGGAAAAAGAACAGGCCGAACAGCACAAAGCCCGGTGCAAGGTTGGACTCCAGCCCCCAGCGGCTGAGCAGCACATGCCAGGGGCAGATCGCCAGCAGCAGCATGGCGGTAAGCCCGGTCCGCCGGTCCCAGATTCGCCCGGCTACATCGTATGCGGCAGGCAGACTCAGCAGTCCCACCAGCAGCTGCGGCAGCCGGATCACCCAGGCTTTCAGCCCGAAGAGGGCCACAAAGGGCAGCAGCAGATAGGTCTCCAGCGCGTTCATCCCGCTGCCCCAGGCAGTCAGATACACCGGAAAGCGGTAGCCCGCCGTGTCCATCCCGGTGGTGAGCAGAGACCAGGCCTCATAGCCTGCGAAGGCCTCGTCCTGGTTCAGCCCGCCCGGCACCTGGCCGAAGCGCCAGAGCCGCGCAAACAGGCCCAGGGCCAGCACAGCCCAAAACAGCAGCTTCTGCTGTCTCTTCGTCAGGCGCTCAGGCATCCAGGGTGTAATGGCGGCTGAAGGCATTGACCGAGGTCTCTGCCTCCAGGATTCGTTTGAGCATGGGCTCCGTCTCCGTGATCACCTGGCCGTTGAGTCGGGAGATCCCCAGCCCCAGCAGCTCCGGGCACAGCGGCACTGTGGGCCCGGTCAGAATGATCTGCGCCCCCTGTGCCAGCTCCAGCAGGCGGGGCATGGTCTTGTTGACTGCGGCGCTGCCGGTGATGAGCACCAGGTCGCATTTGGGCAGGATGTATTCGCAGGCAGTATCCGGATAGTCGCCGGGCTTTGGCTCCCGCTCCAACACATACCAGGCTTTCGCCTCCTGCAGCATTGCTTCCGTGCTGCCGTCCCTGCGCAGCATATGTCCCACAAAACCCACGGTTCTGTTCCGCAGCTCGATTCCCTCCAGGGCGCTGTCGGTATAACGGCAGCCGAAACGCTCCATGCGCTCCGTGGTGTTGTAGCAGGCGTTGATTATCGCCATGCCCTCGCTGGCCTCCTCCAGGTTCCAGGAGCAGGCCGCCCGGGCGGCATCGCGCACCGGCAGCCCCTCCAGCGATGCAAAGCTGCGCCGCACGCTCTCCCCTGCCGTGTGCATGGCAACGCCGCAGCTGCCGTTATCCAGCACGGCAGCCGTCCACGAAATACCGTGTACAATGCGCTCTACCCGCACATCCCGGGGAAGTCCCGCCAACAGGATTTCATAAAAGGCTGTACTGACCACTGTATATGCCTCCCTGAATGATGATGCAGCAAACGCTGGTTTTCATTTTCTTAATGACGTCATACCACTCAGGTCTCTCCCTGTTGGCTTTGTTCCGGTTCAAACAGGACCCAGGCTTCGGTATCTGCCTGGCCTTTGTCCCGTTCTCCCAGAACCGTCACCGTCCCGTCCCAGTGGGCAAAGGCAAAATGCGTCCCGCCTGCGGCAATTGCCGCCACGTTCTGCAATCCGCTCAGATCCACCGCGTCCCCCGGTCGGAAGAAGAAGCCGCAGACCGTACCTCCCGCTTCCAGTCCCAGGAGCGCCGTACCGCTGCCGGAGATGGCGACAATACTCTTCCATTCGTCCAGGGAGAAGGCGCTGGCTCTCACCCGCCCGTCTCCCCGCAGTCCCGCCGCGTACCCGGAGCCTGTACACAGGGAAACCAGATCGCTCAGCGTCTCCGCCGCCGGGATTCCGGGTTCCGCCAGCACGGTTCCGTCGCTGCGCAGCGCCGCCAGGCCATAGCTTCCGCCGCAGATTCCGGTCACGTCGGCCCAGTCGGCGGCAGGCGCATAGTCGTTCCAGCCGCAGTACAAGATGCTCCCGTCCCGGCACAGGCCGAAACTTGCATAATCCGCCGCCGCAATCTGCACCACGTCCGTCCAGCCGGAAACCTCACACTGCCCTTCGTCCCCGCGCCCGCAGGCATAAACGGTGCCGTCAGCGCGCAGGCCCAGGCTGTGCCAGGCTCCCGCCGCCACCGCGGTGACGTCCGACCAGGCGCCGACCTGGCACTGGCCGAAGCTGTCGTCCCCGCAGGCGAGAACGGTCCCGTCCTCCTTAAGCCCCAGGGTATGGTAAAAACCGACGGCCAGAATATTCCGGGGCAGCTCTTCCCGCAATGCCGCAAGCTCGCCCAGGCCCTCCAGCTCCTCCAGGCTCAGGCCCTGAAGAGAGGCCAGAGCCTCGTCCACGTCGCTCAGGCCTGTGATGGCAAGGGCCAGAGAGCGCAGCTGCGCCTCGGAATCCCCATAGGTGCCCAGCTCCCGGAACAGAGCGGCCGCCTCGGCAAGCTCCCCCTGCTCTTTCAGGCGCTGTGCCAGCGCATAGCGGCTGCTGTCATAGTGGGCAGCCGCGTCCTGATAATTTCCCAGTTGACGGAAGGCGGCCGCCGCCTCGGCATACTGTTCCTGTTCTTCCAAGGTCAGCGCCGCCTGGTAATCGCACTCTTTGACCAGGGCGGCCGCATCCCGATAGTCCCCGGTCCCGGCCAGCAGAGCCCGCGCCCCGCTCCAGTCTCTCTGCTCCATCCGGCTCTGGGCTTCCAGATAATCGCATTCCCGGCGATAATCCCGGGCTAGCGCCGGATCGGTCAGTTTGTCGATCAGTTTGCGGGCCCGGTCCAGGTCCCCCTGCTCCATGGCCGCGGTCAACCGGTGCAGCCGCAGCTGGGGAAGCTGCTTTGCAAAAAGCAGCGCCCCGCCAAGCACGAGCAGAAAGGCCAGGGTGGAAAGCGCCAGCGTCCAGAACAGCTCCCGCTCTGCGCTTCTCGATTTTTCATGGCTGCCGCTCATCCGTTCACCTTCTCGTAATCCAGATACAGGTATTGCTCAAAGCGCTGCTGCACAGTCTCGCCGGTGATCGGCGTATAGCCGCAGACCACGATATAGATATCGTCGATGCCGTAATAGTCGATGTACTGCGCCGCGTTTGCGCCGGACTCCGTGATCAGATAGTTTCCGTCCCGATAGTCTGTGGAAACGATCTGATCGTAATAGGGCGCCAGGAAGGGGAGAAAGCTGTTGGTAAAGCTGTCTCCGATGACCAGGGCGCTGCGCCCGGTGTGAAAGCCTGTCTCAAACAGGCGCCAGGGCTTCATGGTACCGCCCAGATACTGGCGGTAGCCCTCGGCCATGTGGTTGATGAACACGCTGGGCGTGCGGGTATTCAGATAGGTCAGCACGAAGCTCTGCACCGGAGAGATGGGCTCCATCACGGGGATATCGTCCACGCCCACGCTCATCTCCGCCAGAGTCCGGGTGTCGAAGGGGCCGCCCAGCCCGGAGGACATGGTATACCGGTAGCTGGCATAGTCCACCGGCGGGATTCCCTGCCGTACCATCATGGCGTCTGCCACCAGACTTGCGCTCACCGGGTGCCAGTGGTGGTCGTTAATCGGATAGAGCCGCTCGGTAAACAGGTACGGCCGCAGAATATCCGTGGCGTCATAGATATAAACGCCCTCCCCCACCAGCGGCTGCAGCGCATCCTCCAGATCGCTGCCCCAATCGGTATAGCTGCCGCGGATCACGTTGTTTGCCACGGTGGAAATGGGCGGGTTAATAAAGTGCAGCGTTCCGTCCTCCGGCAGCTCTGCCCGGTATTCGTTCAGAATCCGGGCCAGGTTCTCCAGCTTGTCCGCCGGATAGGTCTCCAGAATCACCGTGCCGCCCTGACTGTCAATCAGCCAGAGGGAGGCATCCACCGCCTGCGCCCGGGTCGTGGCTGCACCTTCTGCAGGAACCGGGGCGGCAGTCTCTTCCTGCCGAGGCTCGCCGCTGCCGGTCTGGAGCAGCTGCTCCATGGCCTCCAGCTCCGCTTCATCGGTATCAAACAGCTGACTCTGGTCGATCTCTCCCAGCTCCGGTCCTTCCCTGGGCAGGGAAAAAAGGCCCAGCACCCGGTCCGAGAACCGTGCCGCCGCTTCCCGGAAAAAGAAACCGTCGGACAGATAGTTTTCAAAGTCGTCCATAAATTCGCCGCTGGCAATGCTCCCCGCGCTCAGAGTCGGGAAGCCCTGAAGCATCCGGTTCTCCGTCTCGGAGGGCCGGGCAGCCTTATCCACGAACAGCAGCTCCCCCAGTCCGCAGGTGAACAGCAGCAGGAGGCAGAGATACATGGAGATAAAGCTTGCGCGTTTTTTCATACTCTCCTCCTTAAAAGCGGAAATAGATAAAGGGGTTATAGCTCTGCCCGATGAGAAACAGCACTGAGCCTGCAAACAGCAGCACCACGCAGATAAGCCGGATGGCCCGGCCGAAGCGGTACCGGGTCAGGGCCCGGTCCAGCGCCGGGACGATCGGCAAGCTCAGCAGGAAGGCCAGCAGCGGGAACAGCGTATACTTTCTCAGCACGCCAAGCGTCACCGGGTCCATAAGTCCCACAATTCCCCGGCCGAACAGGGCGCTCACGTGCTGCAGCACCGCGGCAAAATCCGTGTAATAGAAGATCACCCAGCCCAGCATCACGATGACGAAGGTCAAAGCCCAGCGCAGAAAGCGGGGCAGCCTGTCCAGCAGGCGGTTCAGTACAAAGCGCTCCAGCAACAGCAGTACGCCGTAATAGGCACCCCAGGCCACAAAGTTCCAGCTGGCGCCGTGCCAGAGTCCTGTCAGGGACCAGACCACCAGCATGTTGAAAGCCGTGCGCAGCTTGCCGCGTCGGTTCCCGCCCAGGGGGATGTACACATAGTCCCGGAAAAAGCTGCCCAGGGAGATGTGCCAGCGCCGCCAGAATTCCGTGACGGAGCGGGATACATAGGGGAAATTGAAATTCTCTTTATAGCGAAAGCCCAGGGTACGGCCAAGGCCGATGGCCATGTCCGAGTAGGCGGAGAAGTCAAAGTAGATCTGCAGTGTATAGAGGAAGGCGGCCAGCCAGGCTCCGGCCAGGGACAGCTCCGCGCCCGGGCCCGCCAGGGGCAGTTCTTCCAGCGCGGCGCCGCAGATATTTGCCAGCAGCACCTTTTTGGACAGGCCGACGGCAAAGCGCTCCATCCCGGCGGCAAAGTCGTCCGGGTGGATGGGCCGCCGGTCCAGCTGATCGGCCACGTCCCCGTACTGGACGATAGGGCCGGCGATCAGCTGTGGGAAGCAGCTGATATACAGCAGCAGCTTCATCGGATTTCGCAGCACCGACGCCTTGCCCCGGTACACGTCCACCGTATAGGTCAGAATCTGGAAGGTGTAAAAGGAGATGCCGATGGGCAGACGCCGGTCTTCCACCGTCCAGGGCAGGTGAAACAGCGACGCCGCCGAGCGGAGCAGAAAGGCGGAGTATTTGAAATAAAAGAGGAAGCAGACAGACGCGATCACGCCCAGGATCAGGTACAGCTTCCGCAGCGCCCGGCTCTCCGTCCCGTCCAGCAGCAGGGCGCAGACATAGTTGACCGCTGTGGAAAACAGCATGGCCAGAATCCATATCGGCTCCCCCCAGCCGTAAAAAAGGAGTGAGGCCCCGATCAGCACACCGTTGCGCCAGCGGGGATTGGGCGAAAGGAACAGCAGCAGATACAGCAGCGGGAGAAAACAGAATAAAAATGTCAGACTGGAAAAAACCAAAAGTCATCCCTCACAGTTGATACGATACACGGGGTATTATACCTTTCCCCCATTCCAATTGCAAGACAGCAAAAAGGACAGCACTCAAGCGCTGTCCTTTTTGCTTACGCTGATTACGGCATCAGCCGCATCTGAATATGGGGGATTCCGTCCTCCAGGAATTCTTCCGAGGTCTGCCGAAAGCCCTGCTTCTCATAGAGGCTGCGGGCATAGGTCTGGGCTTCCACCAGAATGGGAACCGGGCCAAAACGCTCCCGGCACAGGTGAATGCCCGCCTCCAGCAGACGGCTGGCCAGACCGCAGTGCCGCCTGACCGCAAGCACCCGGCCGATTCTGGCGTCCGGCCCGGCAAGGCCCGGCGGCAAAAGGCGAAGGCAGGCCTGGATTCCCTTTTCATCCCGCAGGAACAGGTGCAGTGCCGCACTGTCCAAGCCGTCCAGGTCCTGATAGGGGCAGTTCTGCTCCACGACAAAGACGGCGCAGCGCAGCCTGAGCAGTTCATACAGTTCCTCCCTGCTCAGTTCATCAAAGCTGCGGCACAGAAGCTCCACCGTTCTCAGTCTTCCAGAATGCTTTTGAACTTCTGGGGCTTGATGCCATGCTTCTCGGCATAGCCGGTCAGCATCAGGGTCAGTGCCCCGTCGCCGGTCACGTTGCAGGCGGTGCCGAAGGAATCCTGCAGGGCAAAAATGGTCAGCATCAGGGCAGTGCCGGTCTCGTCAAAGCCCAGCACGCCGGTAATCAGTCCCAGGGAAGCCATGACCGTGGCGCCGGGCACGCCGGGAGCACCCAGGGCAAAGATGCCCAGCAGCAGGCAGAAGAGCACCATCTTGCCCACCGGCGGAAACTCACCGTAGAGCATTTTGGAAACTGCCATGACGAAGAAGGTCTCCGTCAGGACCGAGCCGCAGAGATGGATATTGGCAAAGAGCGGGATGCCGAAATCCACAAGGTCACCGCGCAGAGTGGGCTCGGACTTCCGGGCGCACTCCAGCGCCACCGCCAGCGTTGCGGCGCTGGACATGGTGCCCACTGCCGTCAGGTAGGCGGGGCCGTAGTTTTTGACAATGTTGAGGGGGTTGCGGCCGGAATACGCGCCGGCCAGTCCGTACAGCAGCGCAAGCCACAGATAGTGACCGGCCATGACGATCAGGATAATGATCAGGAAGATGGGCAGCTGCTTGGTGAGACTGCCCTCATAGGCAAGGCCGCAGAAGGTGGTGGCAATCAGTACCGGCAGAATCGGAATGACGATCCTGGTGACGATGGACAGCACGATCTTCTGAAACTCCTCCAGCACGCCGGTAATCAGCTTGCTGGCGTTCCAGGCGGCGGCAAGTCCCACCAGCACGGAGAACACCAGGGCAGACATGACGGGCATGATCTGCGGGATTGCCAGCTCGAACAGGACAGAGGGCAGCGTCTTCAGGCCCTCCACTTCCGGGCTGATATGCAGGCCGGGCAGGATCAGATATCCGGCCGCGGTAGAGAAGAACGCGGCTCCGATGGAGGAAACATAGGCAATCACAACCGCAACGGTGAGCATCCGGGAGGCATTGTTCCCCATACGGGTGATGGAAGGGGCGATAAAGCCGATAATAATGAGCGGAACGCAGAAGTTGATCAGCTGCGCGGAGATATACTTAAGGGTCATCAAAACCTGGAGCACGGCTGCGGCAAACGCGCTGCCGTCCGCCCGATTCAGCAGGATGCCCGCGACGATGCCCAATACCACTGCACACAGCAGTCGGAAGGGCAGACTCTTGAACACGCTTTTCTTCATTTTCTCTTCTCCCATAACTTGTTTTGCGCACACAGCGCAGGGGAAATTGTACCATACATGGTGGCCGAAAACAAGCTCTCCTTTGCCCTCCGGGGTATAAAAACGGCACAGCCCTTTCAGACTGTGCCGCTGACTGTATTCCTTTTTCCCTCAGCCCTCGCCCACAATCACGTTTGCAGCCGAGGAGGGCAGGTCCAGACTCAGATAATTCTCCACGATCTCCATCACGGTATCATCCTTCAGGATGATGGAAATCTCAATACGCCGGTTCTGGGTGCGTCCTTCCTCCGTGTCGTTGCTGGCGACGGGACGGGTCTCACCGTAACCGGAGGCGCTGAAGTATTCCGCATAATTTTCCAGTACGCCGTCGTTCACCAGCATCAGGTGGTTCAGAACGGAGTTTGCGCGGTCGGTGGAGAGCTTGCGGTTATTCTCAGACGAGCCCACACTGTCCGTGTGGCCCGAAATCACGATGCTGTCCACATACTTTGCGTTCTCGTCATCCTCCAGGAAGCTGACAAACACAGGCACCAACTGGTCCAGCATGTAAGTGGATTCCGGCTTCAGGTCGGAAGAGCCGGTATCGAAGAGGACGCTGGAATTCAGAATCAGATTGCCGTTGCTGCCGATGCTGACGGCGGAGGCGTCCCCCATGACTGCGGAGAGGCTCTCCTGGATTTTCTCCACAATGGAGACGCGCAGATAGGCCATGTCGTGCATCTGATTGCGCATGGACACCAATTCGTCGTTGGCGGCAGTCAGATAGCTCTGCTGCTCGGTAATCAGTGCGGCCTGACTTGCCAGCTGAGCCTCCTGTGCTGCCAGATCTGCCTGCTGCTGTGCCAACGCAGCCTCCTGCTCGGTTAGCGTGGTCTGCTGCTGGGTAAGCGTGCTTCTGGCGGACTCCAGATCCACTGTGATCTGGGCCAGATCGGACTCGGCCGCCTCTACCTGCACCAGCTTCAGCGACAGATCCTCCTGGGTCTGGGTCAGCTGTTCCTGCGTGTTGGTAAGCAGCAGCTGTGTATTGCGCAGCTGGTCGCCGGTCATCAGGTTCTGTATGTAAGCAAGCAGCATCAGAAAGAACAGGATCAGCGCCACGGCTGACATCATGTCCGCGTAGGAAGGCCAGAAGCCCTGCTCGCCGGAGTCGGTGTGTACCATGGAACTGCTGCGTCCCTTATACTGCCTCCTCATTGCTTGGTCCCCCCTGTACGGCGGGTTATCTCGCGCAGAGCCGCGGCCAGATCCCGCACCGCCAGATCCATGCGCTCTACGCTGCCGCGCAGATTGTAATCCACCTCATGGAAATCGTGGACGCCGGAGTTGAACTTGTCCACCGTCTGGTTGAAGGCCACCATGACCTTCTTGTTGCTGTCCACCGTGCGCTCCATGGAACTGCAGGCTGCCTGCGTCGCCTCGGTATAGCTGGCGGCGGAGGCATCCAGTACCGTGCGGATATCGCCAACCGTGGTATTGAGGCTGTCGATCAGGCGGTTGATGAGCTGCACCTCGTCCTTGGCGGCCTCGGTATAGAGCGTGGGGGCAATCTCGGTATCCAGCCACAGCTCCAGCCGGGTCTCCAGCCGTTCGCGCTCGGTCTCGGGATTGAAGATGGTGCGCAGGATGGTCAGAAGAATGGCGCAGATAACGCCGACCAGGGAAGTGTAGAAGGCCACGCCCATACCGGACAGGGCAGACATCAGTCCCCCGCCGATGCTGTCCAGAACACTCAGCCACTCGGTATTGTTGCTGAAGCCGATCAGCTCGGTCAGAGAGGCAACGGAAAGGCTCAGGCCCAGGAATGTGCCGAAAAGGCCCAGGGTGACAAAAAGCGATACGGCGTTATTCAGGAAGCGTTCGCAAAAGAGCAGGCCGCCCAGCCGGTTGCCGATGGTCTCGCTGATGATGGCCGGGGTATTCACGTCCTGCCCGTATTTCTTGTAGGCGGCGGTATACGCTTCCAGCAGAGCGCCCCGGAAGCCGCGAGTCTCCTCCGCGTCCTCACCGGTGGCCTTGCCGGCCAGAATCCGGTAGCGGAGATAGACATGGAACAACATCACCAGTGCCAGTACAAAAAGCAGCGCGATGATCACAATCACCACGAAGCCGACAGGCGGCATGTTGTCAAGGATATGTCTCATATGGGAATCCCTCCATTGATAAAAATGCAGATTACAAAATCACAGGCAGCGAAACCGGACAGCGCGCTCCCGGTTCACACTATGCGACGACCATTATAACAGATACAATACGAAAAGGCAAATCCAGTTTATGAACAAACTCAAAAATCTGCTGGGATTATCCGCATTTTCATGCAAAATATGCATATCTTTCCGCCGCTTACCAGAAAACGGCACAGCGAAAAAACCGCTGTGCCGTCTGTTTACAGGAGTGAGGGGCGGTGCCTGGCGTCATAGATCAGCATCCAGACGGTGAGCGCCGCCATCAATACCAGCATCGCCATGGTTACGCCGACATCGAAAGCCCAACCGGTGCTGCCCAGCCAGTTCACCACCATCTTGTACAGCAGGCGGAGCCCCAGTGCGACAGCGCCCGCCAGCGCAAGTCCCCCGCCGCCGAGGGCTGCGATTTTTTTGATCTTTTTCTTATCCATCCCGTCTACTCTCCTTTTCTGTCTGTGACGGATCGGGAAGGACCAATCTCTTCGCCCCTCCCGCGCTATTAATTTTATGTAAACTAATTTATGTAATTAATACTATGTCATCTGTTTTATGTTTATTCTTCTTTCCGATATTCCAGAATATCTCCCGGCTGGCAGTCCAGCGCCTCGCAGATCGCCTCCAGGGTTGAGAACCGGATTGCACTCACCTTTCCGGTTTTGATTTTGGACAGGTTCACATTGGCGATGCCCACCCGCTCCGACAACTCTTTCAATGACATCTTCCGGTCAGCCATCACCCGGTCCAGGCGTAAAATGATCGGCACGGTCCCCCTCCTTACAGCGTCTCGTCCGAGAGCTTTTGCAGCTCGACCCCGTACTGGAACACATAGGAGATCGCCAGCACCGCCAGGCCTACCATCAGGATCATGCCGCCATTGGAGTTATAGTAATACTCTACCACGCCATCCTCCTCGAGCCTTCCGCTGGTGATCGCCCAAAAGAGATGGGTTATCAGCCACTGCAAGGGCTCAAATGCAAACAGCAGCCAGCCGATCGCCCGGAGGCGCTTTGCATTCTCCAGAGTAAAAGGCGTCTCTCCCCGGTTGATGACCAGGATCAGCCGCAGGGAAAGCACGATCACCGCAATCACGATGGCGCTGAAAAAAAGGCTGTAAACAAGCGTCAGCACGTTCCGAGAGGCCGCTGCAGCCGACAGCTCCCGATTGCCGGTCACTGTGAAGTACACTGTGATGGCGATCTGCACCACAAAGTACAGGACCATCAATACAAAGGCCCATTCCGCCGCAAGCGCATAGCGCCCGCTCTTTTTCTTAAATGCTTCCTGTGTCATTTCAACACCTCCCTGTGAACACAGGGTAGCACGGGATTATATGTTTGTCAATAGTTTTTTTATTTTTTTCATTAATTCTTTTATGATAAATCAGGGGTCTGCGATTCATGCAGGCCCCTGATTCCCGCTCACTTCTTCAAAACGATGTCCACCTTGTCCTTGTAGATGCTGTCGGGGGGAATTACGCCCCGCACACAGGAGGTGGGATAGACGTTGGAACGGCGGCAGACGATGGTACCCGGATTCAGCACGCTGTTGCAGCCAATCTCCACATTGTCACCCAGGACGGCGCCGAACTTCTTCCGTCCGGTGGGGATGGGCTCCCCCGGCTGGTGGACCACCACCAAGGTCTTGTCGCTCTTCACGTTACTGGTGATGGAGCCGGCGCCCATGTGGGCCTTGTAGCCCAGTATGGAGTCACCCACGTAATTATAATGGGGCGTCTGCACGTTGTCGAACAGGACCACGTTTTTCAGCTCGCAGGAGTTGCCTACTACGGCGTTCTTGCCCACAATGGCGCTGCCGCGGATGAAGGCGCAGTGCCGCACCTCGGCGCCGTGATCGATGATGCAGGGAGCGCCGATGTAAGCGGAGGGGAAGACCGTGGCATCCCTGGCGATCCACACGCCCTCCGCAGGATGGGCATA
>CAMVIC010000016.1 GCA_947167435.1 uncultured Clostridia bacterium
GGGCGAAGCGGCGGATCTGCAGGTTCTCACCGATGGACATGACCTTCTCGGGCAGAATTTCGGCCACGGTCAGGTCGCGCTCGGGGTACTTGCACTGGAGCAGGGCTTCCACGTCGGCGGGGTTGTCGTTCAGAACGACCTTGCAGATATCCTTCACAAACTGCTGGAAGGCTTCGCTCTTGGCGCAGAAGTCGGTCTCGCAGTTGACCTCGACGATGGCGCCGACGCCGCAGCGGGAGCACACGTGGGCGTAAGCCATGCCTTCGGCGGCAATGCGGCCGGCCTTCTTGGCAGCCTTGGCCAGGCCCTTCTCACGCAGCCAGTCAACAGCCTTGTCCATATCGCCGTCGCAGGCCTGAAGGGCTTTCTTGCAGTCCATCATGCCCACGTTTGTCATCTCACGCAGCGTTTTTACATCCTGAGCGGTAAAAGCCATAGTAAATATCCTCCTGTCAATAATCTGAAACAAGGGGCGCGATGGCGCCCCTCGGTTAATTCTTACTCTTCGACGGACTCGACGGCCTCGGCCATAACGGCCTGGGCATCCTCAACCTCGGCGTCGGCGCCCTGACGGCCTTCCTGCACGGCGTTGGCCATGGTGGAAGCGATCAGACGGATGGCGCGGATGGCGTCGTCGTTGGCGGGAATGACGTAGTCGACCTCATCGGGGTCGCAGTTGGTGTCGACGATGGCGACGATGGGAATGTGCAGCTTGCGGGCCTCGGCAATGGCGTTGTGCTCCTTGCGGGGGTCAACGACGAACAGGGCGCCGGGCAGCTTCTTCATGTCCTTGACGCCGCCGAGATACTTCTCCAGCTTCTCCATCTCGCCCAGGTGCTTCATGACTTCCTTCTTGGGCAGCATGTCGAAGGTGCCGTCTTCCTGCATCTTCTTCAGCTGGGCCAGACGGTCCACGCGGGTGCGCATGGTCTTGAAGTTGGTGAGCATACCGCCCAGCCAGCGGGCGTTCACATAGTACATGCCAACGCGGGCAGCCTCTTCGCGGACAGCGTCGGTGGCCTGCTTCTTGGTGCCGACGAACAGGATGGTCTGACCGTTGGCGGCCAGGTCGCGCACGAAGTTGTAAGCCTCTTCCAGCTTCTTGACGGTCTTCTGCAGGTCGATGATGTAGATGCCGTTACGCTCGCAGTAGATGTACTCGGCCATCTTGGGGTTCCAGCGGCGGGTCTGGTGTCCGAAATGGACGCCGGCTTCCAGCAGCTGCTTCATGGATACGACAGACATTTGATTTCCTCCAAATCTTTTTTGTTATTCCCTCCGGGAGTTTCAACCCCTCCACCAAGACCGGAAAACCCCGGTCCACATGGGGGAGAGTCCACGCCCGTGCGAAATGCCTTGATATTGTAACAAAAGTATATCCAAATTGCAAGAGCTTTTTCCCGGTTTTCGCCCGGTTTTTTCAAAAAAACCGGGCTGGGAAGAAGAAACTTCCCAGCCCGGGTGATGCTGTGGATTTGCCGGAACGGCGACGGGCGCGGATTACAGCTTGCGGGCGGTCAGGTTGCCGGCGGTCACGGCCTCGGCGATGTTGAAGGGCTTGGCGCAGTCGCCCACGCAGTAGACCTCGATGCCGTCCAGCGCCTCGGCAATGGCGGTGTTGGGCAGCATGTCCATGGCCTCGATCACGGTGTCGCAGGCGATGGTCACGGGCACGCCGGTCTCGGTGCGGATGGTGACGGTGCCGTCACCCACCGCGTCAATGGCGGCGTTGGGCCACAGGCGGGTGCCGCGGGTGTAGAGCATGGGCAGGGTGAAAGTCTTGACCCAGGCGGACTGGCCCTTGTCCAGCTTGTCCTTTCCCTCGGGGCTGACGATGGTGACGTGCTTGCCGTGGGCGTTGAGGAACTGGGCCATATCCACGGCCTGGCAGCTGCCGCCCACGATGGTCACGTTCTGCCCCACCAGGTCGGCCTTCATGACCGCGTCGATGGGCAGGATCTTGGTGCCGGCGGTTTCCGCAAGGCCCAGGGTGTCGCGCAGACCGCCCACGGCCAGGATGACCGCGTCGGGCGCTTCGGCCTTGATGAAGTCCGCGTCCACCTCCTGGCCGGTGACCACCTTGACGCCCTTGACCTCCTGCTGCCGTTTCAGATAGGCCAGGAAGTCGTCCAGGTTCTCATGGGGGCCCTTGATGGCGGAGGCAAAGGGCAGCAGGCCGCCCAGGAAGCCCTTCTTCTCGTACAGGGTCACGTCATGGCCGCGCTCGGCCGCGATGCGGGCGGCCTCCAGGCCGGCGGGGCCGCCACCCACGACCATGACCTTCTTGACCGTCTCGGCGGGGAGAGGAACGGGGCCCTCGGGCATGACTTCGCGATAGGCCCGCTGGGTGGCCACGTTCACGCGGCAATGCTCGTAGGTCTTGCCCTCTTCGTCATAGTCGAAGTGACAGTGCAGGCAGCGGGTGCAGGGGGCGATCTCGTCCAGGCGGCCCTCCCGCAGCTTGTTGACGTACTCGGGCTCGCAGCACAGGGAGCGGGTCATCATCATGAAGTCCAGCTTGCCCTCGGCGATGGCGTCGTCGAACATCTTGGGGGCGTGGGCCGGGTCCATATAGGTCACGCCGCCGCAGGGGATGCTGACGGCCTGCTTGACCTCCTGCACGATGTTGAGCAGCAGACCGCAGCCGGAGTGGTTGGCCACCAGCTTGCCCTGCCAGTGGCGGCTGAAATCGAACTGGGCACCGTAGCCGTTGGTGCCCTCGATGCCGTAGCCGGTGAAGTACAGCTCGGAGGCGAACTGACAGATGTGACGGCCGATGGGTCCCAGGCGCAGATGCAGACTGTCGGCGCCGGCGGCCTCCAGCAGCTTACCGAATTCGCAGCTCTCCTCCACGGTGGTGGCCAGGGAGCTGTCGCCCATGTTCTGGTCGTCCTCTTCAATCACATTCATCAGCACCTGGACCACGAAGTCCTTGCCGCATTTTTCTTTGATGCCCTGGACGATCTCGGTAACGAAGCGGGCGCGGTTTTCCAGAGACTGGGGGCCGTACTCGTCCTCGCGGGTGTTGCGCAGACGGGAGAAGAAGGTCTGGCCCACGTTGTTGCCGGCGGCGTTGATCTCCACCGCGTCCAGGCCCTGGGACTGCAGGTATACGGCGGCGCCGATGAAGTCCTGCTGCAGCAGGTGCACGTCCTCCAGCGTCATGTCCGCGGAGTTGAAGCTCATGGTGGACAGCTGATAGCCCAGGTGCCCGTCCAGCGCGTGGATCCGGTCCGCCAGCTCCTGGAAGGGGACGGTGTCCCGGGAGGGACGGCGGGTGTTGGGGAAGTTGTCATACAGGTCCACAAAGTCCTCGATCCAGATCATGTCGACCCCGCCCTTGGCGAAGTCCTCGTAGTAGTGCAGCCACTCCTCCGGGTTTCTGCCGGTGTCGGAGCCGGCGGCGGACTTGACCATGCGGTGTTTGATTTCCAGGCTGCCAAGCTTCCAGGGACTGAAAACGTGGCTGAAATCGGTGTCCTTGCTGCGGTAGTCGTAGTCCTGGGGATTGAGCCGGGAGATGGCCTCCTGGGGGCTGACGGGGGCGGCCTCGTCCGCGTAGGCGACGGTCTCCTTGCCCAGCAGGCCGGTCACGGCCAGGCCCATGGCACCGGCGGCGGTGCCCTTCAGAAAGTCGCGGCGGGAAATCTGAAATGCCATGTAAGTATCCTCCTCTTTAATCATTTGTTGAATGAACGACGGGATCTGTCTTCATTTTAACAGCCGTACCGCAGGAATCAATTCACCATTTCACCGAAAATCAGCGCCCTTTTTGCTGCAAATTGCCCGAACAGAGAAGAAAAACAAGCGGCGCGGGGTGCAAAAAACCGCGAGGGAAAAGTTATATCCCTTCGCGGTTTTTAGGGAAACGCCGAATCAATCCCCGCGCACGTCTTGGCGGCAGATTTCCCGCCTGCTTTTGCCTCGAAATCTTGAAATACACAAAGTATTCCTGCGATTTCTCGTCTTCAGCAGACAAAAAATCTGCTCGCCAATCCGCACACGTCGATTGAATCGGCGCTTCCTTAGCTTGTTTTCCTTTATTCCCCGTCGGCTTCCGATTCCGCCTTGTCAGAGGCGTCCGCTTCTTCGGCAGGGGCCTCCGTCTCCTCGTCAGAGGCGTCTGCTTCTTCGGCGGGAGCCTCCGCCTCGGATTTTTCGTCGGCCTCCGCTGCCGGGGCTTCTTCGCCGGCGGCTTCCGTTTCCTCCTCGTCCTCCCGGTCCTCCAGGTCCTCCGGCAGGACGGCCATCAGGTCCTCCTTGCTGGGCGCGTCCATCTTCGCCACCCGGTTGGACTGGCGCACGATCATGTCTTCAAAGCAGTTGCGCACGTCGCGGCCGTTGCCGAAGTTGTCGTTCCGCTCCTCGTAGAGCTGGGTGAACATGGCCACGGCGGCCTTCTCCGACTCCTCGGTCAGAACGTAACCGTTTTTCTCGCACTGCTTGCGGAAAATGGCCATCAGCTGCTCGCCGTTGTAGTCCGGGAAGAAGAAGTACTTGTTGAAGCGGGACTCCAGGCCCGGGTTGGAGGTGATGAACTTTTCCATGGGGCCGGTGTAGCCGGCGACGATCACGATCAGGTCGTCCCGATGGTCCTCCATGGCCTTGAGGAGCGTCTCGATGGCCTCACGGCCGAAGTCGTTCTCCCCGCCGGAGGACAGGGCGTACGCCTCGTCGATAAACAGCACGCCGCCCAGCGCGGACTTGATCACGTCCTGGGTCTTCAGTGCGGTCTGCCCCACGTAACCCGCCACCAGGCCGGAGCGGTCCACCTCCACCAGCTGGCCCTTGCTCAGCACGCCGATGGCGGCGTAAAGGCCGCTGACCAGCCGTGCCACGGTGGTCTTGCCGGTGCCGGGGTTGCCCACAAAGACCATGTGCAGGCTCATGGGAGGCACGGGCAGGTCGTTTTCCTGGCGGAGCTTGCGGACCTTCACAAGGTTCATCAGGTTCTTGATGTCCTTCTTTACGTCCTCCAGGCCCACCAGACTCTCCAGCTGCTCCATGAGCTCGTCAAAGTCCGGCTTCTTCTCCTCTTCCTTGGCAGCCTCTGCCTTCTGCTCCCCGCCGGAGGTCTGCACGGCGACCCGGTGCTTGTCCTGGAAGCTGGGCTCTCCGCTGGTCACATAGTCCAGGGGGTTGAGCCCGTCCCGGGATTTCTTCACGCCGGTGGTGTCGCAGATGGCGGTGAGCCGGTCGGTGCACTCGGTGATGAACTCCGCCTCGGACACGGTCACGTCGTCGTCCACGGCGGCAAGATAGAGCAGGATATTGGTCAGCATGCGGATGAAGGTGCGGGAGGCGGTGCTGCCGCGCTTGGCGTCACTCTCCGCCAGGTTCCAGAAGAACACCGGGGGAAGGAAGGCGTCGTCCTCGCAAACGGCGCTGGTCAGGTTCCACAGCAGCCAGGTGGGCCGGGGCTGATTGCGGGAGTAGATCTGGTTGGCCATCTGTACGTGCTTGTCGGTGATGCCGCCGCAGCGGCTCCACAGAGAGGTGGCGCAGCGGGTCATGAATTCGTCCAGCTCCTTGGCAAGGGCGGGGCTGCCGATGCGGTAGAAGGCGTCGGTGTTGGCGACGTAGATCTTGTGAAACTCCTCGGGGGAACGGTTCCATGTGGTCGGCATAGCATCTGTCTCCTGTAATAATATGATTTCAGTACTTCCATTATAAACAAATTCCCCGACGGGTCAAGCTTTTTATCACGTGACGGCGGCACTTGCAAAGGGGGAAAACTTGTGCGATAATACAGGCAAGAAAATGGGAACGGAGCGAGACGCTATGGCAAGATTTTTCATCGCCGGAACCAATCTGGCCGGGGGCATGGCCATCCTGAAAGGGCGGGACGCGGAGCACGTGCACGTGCTGCGCCTGCGCCCGGGAGAGGACATGATCATCTGCGACGCCCAGGGTACCGACTACCGCTGCCGCCTGGTGAAGGCGGACAAGGAGCAGGTGGAGGCCGAGGTGATCGAGGTGGTGCCCTGCCCGGCAGAGCCTACGGTGAAGGTGACGGTGCTCTGCGGTCTGCCCAAGGGGGACAAGACCGACTACATCATCCAAAAATCCGTTGAGGCGGGGGCGGAGGAGATTCTGTTCTTCAACGCCAACCGCTGCGTTGCCCGGCCCGAGCGGCCGGAGAAGAAGCTGGAGCGCTGGCAGCGCATCAGCGAGGAGGCGGCCAAGCAGTCCGGCCGGGGCATTATCCCCCGCGTTGGCTGGGCGGGCGAATTTGCCGACGCGCTGGACACGGCGGTGAAGAAGGACCTGGGCCTGTTCCTGTACGAAACCGGAGAGCGGGAGGGGCTGAACACGGTGCTGGACGCAAACCACGACATCAAGACCGCTGCGCTCATCACCGGGCCGGAGGGCGGCTTCGCCCCCTTTGAAGCGGACCTTGCCCGGATCACCGGGCTGCACGTCTGCTCCATGGGCGAGCGGATTCTCCGCTGCGAGACCGCGCCCATCGTGGCGCTGACAGCGCTGATGTACGCCACGGGAAATCTGACGTAGTCTAGTTTTCAGTTTTCAGTTTTTAGTTTTTAGAAAGGCCGCCCGGCAGGGCGGCCCTTTCGCTATAGTATTGATTTCTGAAAACTGAACTCTGAAAACTGAAAACCGGCGCGCCAGCGCCTCAGCGCGTCAGCGCTTCCGCGGTGCGGGCTGCGACACGGGCGTTGTTCAGCACCAGCTGGATGTTGGACTCCAGACTCTCGCCGCCGGTGAGCTCCACCACCTTGGCCAGCAGGAAGGGCGTGGTCTCCTTGCCGTGGATGCCCTGGGCTTTGGCCTGGGCCAGCGCCTCCTCGATGGCGGCGTCAATGACCGCCTTGTCCATGGCGTACTGCTCGGGAATGGGATTTGTGACCAGCATGCCGCCCTTATAGTCCAAACCCCGCTGGGCGGCGAAGATGGCTGCCAGCTCCTCCGGGCTGTCTACCCGGTAGTCCACGCCGAAGCCGGACTTGCGGGTGTAGAAGGCGGGCAGCTCCTCGGTGCCGAAGCCGATGACGGGCACGCCCTTGGTCTCCAGGTACTCCAGCGTGAGGCCCAGGTCCAGGATGGACTTGGCGCCGGCGCAGACCACCATCACCGGGGTCTGGGCCAGCTCCTCCAGGTCGGCGGAGATGTCCATGGTGACCTCCGCGCCGCGGTGCACGCCGCCGATGCCGCCGGTGGCAAAGATCTTGATGCCGGCCATGTGGGCGATGATCATGGTGGTGGCCACGGTGGTGGCGCCGTCCGCGCCCCGGGCAACCAGCGCGGGCAGGTCCCGGCGGCTGGCCTTGGCCACGCTGCGGCCGGCCTTGCCCAGGTGCTCGATCTCCTCATGGCTCAGTCCCGCCTTCAGCCTGCCGCCGATGATGGCGATGGTGGCGGGTACGGCGCCGTTTTCGCGGATGGTCTGCTCCACCAGCAGGGCGGTCTCCACGTTTTTGGGATAGGGCATGCCGTGGGAGATGATGGTGCTCTCCAGGGCTACCACGGGCCTGCCCTCGTCCAGGGCCTTGCGCACTTCCGGCGCCACGTCCAGATACTTGTTCATGTAAACCTCCGAACAGAAAGATAAGGGAGGGCATAAAGCCCGCCCGTTTTTTACGCGCATATCATACACCAAAACGGGCGCCCTTGTAAACCGCAAATTGCCTGAGAAGGGAAGTGCCCCGCGCCGGAAGGCGCGGGGCACGGGTTTATGCGTTGCTTATGATCAGCCGATGGTGCAGTACATGAAGTACTTGTAGCCAAGAGGATTGGAGAAGAAGCCGCTGACGGTGTTGCTGATCATGTAGGTGTCGGTGTAGAAGTAGAGCGGGCAGATGCAGCCGGTGGACATGAGCAGGTCCTCGGCGCGGTGCATCAGCTCATAGCGCACTTCGTTGTCGGTGCAGCCCTTGATGGTCTTGATGAGCACGTCGTAGGTCTCGGCCCAGGTGCCGTTCTCAACCTTCACATCAATGCCCAGGTCGGTCAGATCCAGACTGTAGACAGCCACATCGGCGTGAGCGCCCTTACCGAACTGGACGTCGTTGTTGCCGGAAGCGGTGGTCCACATATCCAGGAAGCAGATGGGATCGTTGTAGTCGGCCAGCCAGCCGTTGCGGGCGATGGAGTAGTCGCCGTTCTTACGGGTGTTCAGGAAGGTGGCCCACTCCTGGTTCTCCAGGTTCATGGTGATGCCGATGCCGGCCAGAGCGCTCTGCAGGTACTCACCGATGGCCTTGTGGCCCTCAGAGGTGTTGTAGAGGTAGGTCATGGAGGGGAAGTTGGTGAACTGGTAGGTGCTCTCGTCGAAGGCGTAGTACTTCTTCAGAACCTCGATGGCCTGGTCGAAGTTGGTCTCGACAGCGTCCTCGGAGACGTCGTAGTAGCCCACAAAGCCGTCGTTGTGGCCGGCGGTTTCATAGAACTGGCTGCCGTCGGGATTGGTCATGCCCATGGCGACGAAGGAGGAGGCGGGAACCTGACCGGCCTGGCCGATCTCTTCCACGATGTAGTTGCGGTCAAACAGGAGGCTGATGGCGTTGCGGATCTCGGCGCGGGCATTCTCGGCCTCGGCACCGGTCAGGCCGCTGTCGGCGGGGAGGATGTCCTCGTTGACGTTCCAGCAGACGTAGTAGGTGCCGATCTGGCCGGCGACGATGTACTCATCGGGATACTCGGCCTTCAGGGTGGCCATCTCGTTGGTGGGAACGTCATCGATCAGCTGCCAGGCGCCGTTCTTGAAGTTGGCGACCATGTTGTTGGCGTCGTCGGAGAGGTAGAACTCGATCTTGTCCATCAGGATTTCGTCGGCGTCAACATAGTTGGGGTTCTTCTCCAGGGTGATCACGCTGTTGTGATCCCAGCCGGTCATGGTGTAGGCACCGTTGGAGACGTAGGTAGCGGGATCGGTGGCCCAGCCTTCGTTGGCGACCACGTCCTCACGCACGGGGAAGTAGGTGGGGAAGGCCAGCAGCTCGTTCCAGTAGGAGACGGCATTGGCCAGGGTGACCTCCAGGGTCCGGTCGTCGACAGCGACCACGTTCAGCTGAGCACCCTCGGGAGGCTCGTCAGCCCAGACGTCCTCGTAGCCGTCCACAACCTCGAACATGTAGCCGTAGTCGGCAGCCAGCTCAACGGAGGCGGCGCGCTGCCAGGCAAAGGCAAAGTCGGCGGCGGTGACGGGCTGGCCGTCGGACCACTTCATGCCCTCGCGCAGGGTGTAGGTGTAGGTGACGGTGCCGTCTTCGTTGACGACGCCCTCAACCAGCTCCTCAGCTGCGTCGGGGACGATCTCCAGAGCGCCGGTGTCGTTCAGAGCCCACTTGGCCAGACCGGAGAACAGGTGGCTGACGAGGGTTGCACCGTCAACGGCGGAGTTGAGCGCCGGGTCCAGGGTATCCGGCTCGGAAGCCAGGCACACCGCGATGGAGCTGCCGTCATTGGCAAAAGCGGTGGGAACGGCCAGAGCGAAGACCATGGTCAGCGCAAGAACCAGTGCGAGAATCTTCTTCATTTTGTTGTTCCTTTCAACATTTTATTTTCAAGCCGGCGGGGCTTCCGCACGGATTGAATTTACGGGTTCAGTTCAGCTCTGCGATTCTGTGGCAGGCGGCAAAGTGGCCGGGGGAGACCTCTTTGAATTCCGGCATGGACTCGGCGCAGGCGGCAGTGGCGTGGGGGCAGCGGGTGCGGAAGGGGCAGCCGGAGGGCGCGTTCAGGGGGCTTGGAATATCTCCGGAGAGCACGATGCGCTTGTTGGCGCGGGCCACCTTGGGATCTGGCTGGGGCACCGCGGACATGAGGGACTTGGTGTAGGGGTGCAGCGGGTGCTCATAGATTTCCTTCGCGTCGGCCAGCTCTACCATCTTGCCCAGATACATGACGGCGATGCGGTCGCTGATGTGGCGCACCACCAGAATGTCGTGGGCGATAAAGAGATAGGTCAGGCCCATCTCCTCCTGCAGCTCGTCGAACATGTTGATGACCTGGGCCTGGATGGACACGTCCAGAGCGGAGACCGGCTCATCGCAGACAATAAACTCCGGGTTCAGAGCCAGAGCCCGGGCGATGCCGATGCGCTGCCGCTGGCCGCCGGAAAACTCG
Organism: uncultured Clostridia bacterium; assembly: GCA_947167435.1. Next base: position 10,087 of record CAMVIC010000016.1, read on the forward strand.
TGGGCGTAACGGGAGGCGTGTTCGCTGTTGAGGCCCACCTTCTCCATAAGCTCCAGGATCTTCTTCTCACGCTCTGCCTTGTCGGTGTAGCGCTTGTGAATGTCCAGAGGCTCGCCGATAATGTCGGAGACCGTCATGCGCGGGTTCAGGGAGGAATAGGGATCCTGGAAGACCATGGTGGCCTTTTTGCGCAGCTCCAGAATCTCCGCCTTGGTTTTGACGGGCTTCCCGTCGTAGAGGATTTCTCCGCCCGTGGGCTTGTACAGGTGCAGCAGCGTACGGCCCACCGTGGTCTTTCCGCAGCCGGATTCGCCCACCAGGCCGAGGGTTTCGCCCTTGCGGATGGCGAAGGACACGTCGTCCACGGCCTTGAGGGGCTTGGAGGAGAACATCCCGGTGTTGATATTGAAATACTGCTTGAGGTGGCGCACCTCCACCAGCGTTTCTCTGCTCTGTTCAGACATCGGCTTCACCGCCCTTTCCGGCCGTCTCCGGCACGATGCTGCCGTCCTCTATGCCGGCCTTCACGTTCATCCAGCAGGCGGCGGCGTGATCGCTGTTGATCAGCATCCGCTCACAGCGCTCCCGCAGGCAGATCTTCATGGCGTTGTCGCAGCGGGGGGCAAAGGGGCAGCCTGCCGGCATGTTCAGCAGGTCAATGGGCGTGCCGGTGATGGGCTGCAGCCGCGTTCCGGCGGTATCCGCGGTGGGAATGGACCGCATCAGACCCTTGGTATATTCATGCCGGGGATTGTAAAAGATTTCGTCCGCCGTGCCCTGCTCGCAGATGGAGCCGGCGTACATGACGATCACCTCGTCGCACATCTGGGCCACAACGCCCAGGTCGTGGGTGATCATGATGATCGCCATGCCCAGTTCCTCCTGCAGGGACTTCATCAGGTCCAGAATCTGGGCCTGAATGGTCACGTCCAGGGCGGTGGTGGGCTCGTCCGCGATCAGGATATCCGGCTCGCAGGCCAGCGCCATGGCGATCATGACGCGCTGCCGCATGCCGCCGGAGAATTCGTAGGGATACTGCTTCATGCGCTTTTCCGGCTCGTTGACGTTCACCAGGCGCAGCATTTCCACCGCCCGGTCCCAGGCCTGCTTTTTGTTGCGCCGCGTGTGCAGGGTGATCGCCTCGATCAGCTGGTGGCCGATGGTGTAGGTGGGGTTCAGGGAGGTCATCGGGTCCTGAAAGATGATGGAGATCTTGTTGCCGCGGACCGTCTTCATGACCTTTTCTCCGGCACCCACCAGCTCCTGTCCGTCAAGCTTGATGGAGCCGCCGATGATTTTGCCGGTGTTGGCCAGAATCTGCATGATGGAGTAGGCGGTCACCGACTTGCCGGAGCCGCTCTCGCCCACAATGCCCAGAACCTTGCCCCGTTCCAGGTTGAAGGAGATGCCGTTGACCGCGCGAACCTCGCCGGCAGGGGTAAAGAAAGAGGTCCGCAGATCATTCACTTCCAATAAAGCCATGCTTACGCTCCTCTCTCAGTTTCTCAGCTTGGGGTCAAAGGCGTCGCGCAGCCCGTCGCCGAACAGATTCAGCGACAGCACGATCAGCGAGATGACCACGGCCGGAATCACCATGCGGAAGGGGTAGGACGAGAGCCCGTTGAGCGCATCGGAGGCCAGTAGCTCTCGGTGAAGATGGCGTTGGGAATCTGCAGAGCGGTGGAGATAATCACCACGCTGATGCAGTTGGGCAGCAGGTGCTTGCGGATGATCCAGGAGCCCTTGGCGCCGGCGGCCCGGGCGGCGAGCACGTATTCCTGCTCGCGCAGGGAGAGAATCTGCCCGCGGATCAGACGGGACATGGACACCCAGTACAGCACGCCGAATACGATGAAGAGGCTGATGATGTTGCTGCCGATCTTCTCCAGCGCCGTCCCGGCCAGGGCGGGGCCCAGGGTCATCTTCAGGACGCTGGCCAGCAGGATGACAAGCAGCATGTCCGGCAGGGAATAGATGATATCCACAATGCGCATGATGATCAGGTCCACCTTGCCGCCGCAGTATCCGGCGATGGAGCCCACCGTCATGCCGATGATCAGTACGATGATGCTGGCGAAAAACCCGACTGCCAGGGAAATGCGGGTGCCGTAGACCACGCGGATAAAGTAGTCGCGGCCCGAGGAGTCGGTGCCGAAAATGTGGGGAAAGACCTTTTCGCCCGCATCGATTTTCTTCAGCTCCGTCCGCCCGTAGGTGAAGGGGGCCAGATTGTTGTAGGAGGCGTCCACCGGTCTGCCGGGGCGCACGCCCAGCATGCTGTCATAGGAATAGGGCCAGAAGGCCGGAATGATGATGGAAGCCAGGGTGATGATGACGATGATAATCAGGCTCACCGTGGCGACGCGGTTTTTCAGCAGGCGCTTGACGCCGTCCTTGAAAAAGGTGGACGAGGGGCGCATCTGCACCATATAGGCCTTTTCTTCCTCGGTTGCCGGGATGAAATCGTCCAGATCTACATGCATCGAAAACTTCTTTGCCATGGCGCTCTCCTTACTCCAGATTGATCCGCGGGTCAACGACCTTGTAGAGAATGTCGCTGATCAGGTTCATCACCACGATGAGCACTGCCAGCACAATGGTCGTTCCCATGACCATGGGGTAGTCGCGGTTGGTGATGCTGCTGACAAAGGCGCGGCCGATGCCCGGTACGGCGAAGATCTGCTCCACCACCAGGGAACCGGTCACGATGTAGGCGAGCATGGGGCCGAAATAGGTGATGACCGGGATGAGGGAATTCTTCAGCGCGTGGCCGAAAATGATTTTCACGCCGGAGACGCCCTTTGCTTTTGCCGTGCGGATATAATCCTGCCCCAGCACGTCCAGCATGGAGGAGCGGGTCAGGCGGGTGATATAGGCCATGGGATACAGGGCCAGGGTGATGATCGGCAGGATCAGGCCCCGGGGCGTTGCGCCGTTTGCGGGCAGTACCGCAAGGCGAATCGCGAACAGGGCCAGCAGAAGCGAGCCCATGATAAACGAGGGCATGGAGACAAAG